>CALXSH010000024.1 GCA_944391065.1 uncultured Kiritimatiellota bacterium
CCTGAAAGGACTCTCCGCCAATGAAGCTTTTTCAGCTATTGCCTAAAAAACTTCACGGTTTTGCTTGCAATCAGCCACTGGCCGTCACTCGCCATCCGAAATGCGCCTACATCCTCTGAGCATAGACGCATTTACATCTTCCAAACGAGGGGATGCCTTGACTGCCTCCAAACGGCCCAATTCAGGATGCCTTTCCCCCATGGACGATGCCGACGCCCCCTGAACGTGCAGGCCCCCTCTTATGCGAAAGCCACGCTTCCCCCTCTCTGCCTTTCATAAGCCACCCCCAATAGCCCCCATCAGGACCGCACAGCGACCGATAAGTGACCTGCACCTTGCCCTAAGTCGACATTCTACCTTATAGGGTAGCACTGTGCTACCATATATGGTAGCGAATTACTACCATATATGGTAGTGAATGACTACCCTATAGGGTAGCGAGTCTTTTTTGGCTGTACTTTCGGTCTGAAGCAACCTCACCGCAAATCCCTTTCGTGCCGTCCCCCGGTCCCCCCTTCCGGGAATTTCATGCGCATGGGGGGGGAGCGACTCCCGGCTAAAGGGGGGCGGTGTGCCCCATTCTTCCTGTATACCCAAAGCCCCCTCACACCCATCCGGCAGGGCGTTCCATCCGGGACGCCTTCATGCCCGTCATGGTGTTTTAGACCCTAGGCAGACTCAGCCGGCGATCACAAGTACGCCGGCATCCGCATGATCCAGCCCAAACAGACAACCTTCGACAACCTCACACAGGACATGATTGACCTTATTCTCTCGCGCATCAACACCTATGGCCGCCCCAAACACGACGACTAGGCACCCTTCACCCTCTTTGCCTCCTGTGATGGCCCGACATTTCTCAAAGCCCTCAGCATCAGAAAATCCATCCCGATGGCATCATCCTGAAAACCACGCTTCTTGACGGATATCGGAAAGCTTACCGGTGCCTAAAAGCGCACTTACCTATTCTGGAAAGAATAGCTCCTGTTTCGCTGCGGATGAATACACTCATTTCACGTGCGAGCCCTTTCGAAGACAGCTCCGATGTCCGCCCTTGGCCGCCAGGCGTACGTCTTCTGCTCCGCGCATCCCCCTTCCGAAACGAGTGCCACGTTACGCTCAGTTGCCCGTACAAAGGCGCATTTCGGATGGTACGTGACCATCGCCTCCAAGACCGCGCGCGATGCTAATCCGACGAGGAACGAAGCCTGTATCCTGCGTTTACGTATGTTACGGGAGGGGAATGGATCCGATGAATCCTGCTATAGCTAAGGCCTCCGTTTGGGAAAGTATGCGAAGGAGGCCATAAGCGCAAAGAATGGCAACATGATAAATCGATAGCGCGTGGCCGTGATTGGGCCGATTACGAGTGCCAGCAGGAGCATCCCACCAAGTGCCGCAAAGAAGGCCACACTTGCCATGGAGAATAGTCTCCCGGATGCACGCGCAGCACATGCACCGGAAACAATGCCACAAATAATGATGAGATAGATGGCCGCCAGAAGGGCTAAGGAAACATACTGAATGCTCCACGCGATAACACTGTCACGTCTGGTGAAATCCGAGGAAGGTTGTCCGTCTTGCGTAGACTTCGTAATGGCGGTGCAACAACCTTCTGCCCCGAGATATCGAAAGAGAGCGACCGTCCCTGTGCCGCAATAAAGTCTCGGATGTCGTTTAATTGTGAAAAGTAGATAGTCTCCCCAATGGGTAAGTATCTGATCTTTTGCGTATGTGCCTAAAATTTTCGAGCGTCTCATCAGGTCAAATTCCTCTGCTCGCGCCTCGATGGCCTTATTTTGCTCAAGAGCTTCTATGCGCTTGGATTCAGGCCAAGAGTTGACCATCCACCCCCAGTTGCAACCATACAGATTGGTCCCGGATATCGTCGTTAGCCCCGGCGTGCCGAAAGCCTGTTTGTTGCGCATATACCACGGTAGCATGCTGCCGGTCAGAAGGGCCAAGCACGCCAGCACCCACGCACAGCGGCGTAGGAACGGGGTAGGGAGTATGAGCAGTAAAGAGAAGATGAAAGCGATTGAGACCGGCAGGCAGATCGGCTTGGCAAGAACCGCCGCCGAAAACATCAGCGTTGCTCCGATCAGCCACTTTTTTGAAACATAAATCCCCTTGAAGAAGAATTTAAGCGCGCCACAGAGAAAGAAAAGGGCCATTGTATCCGGCATATAAAACAGGCTATAGGGGATGCTCTCCGGTGAGAATAGGAGAACTGCCGCCGCCAATATCTTTCCTTTTGTGCCACAGTTGAAAGGCGGGGCCGCGAGTAACGAAAGCAGGAAAAACGTCGCCCCGCACATAAGCGCAAGATTGAATATGCCGGCGATGTACGTCGTAATGGCTTTTGAGCCCGTCAGCCACAAGATGCCTGACATTGTTGTCGGCCAAAGTGGGAGGTCATGCGCTGTAGGGGAGGGAGGCGTGCCTATCTCGGAGGAAAATACTCCGTACTCCACGAGGTTCTGGCTTTCCCGGTAATACCGTTCTCCGTCATCGCCAGCGGCATTGGATTGACAGCACCACAAGACAATGCGTGTCAATATTCCAGCGGCAAGAACCAAAAACAGCAGCTTACTTGTCTTCATGATATTCTTCCTCAGTATTCACGGACCAGACAGCGTCCTTGGATGTCCCGTTCAGCAATGAGCGGACGGCCTCGATGCCGCAGAGCATGGAATGATCCATGTTGTTGTAGCGGTGCTGGCCGTTGCGGCCGATGCACCAAAGGTTGCCGATGCCGTCAAGCCAGCTTCGGACCTCGGCGAAGCGGGCATAAGCGCCAAAGTAGGCAGGGTAGGCCTTCTTCACGCGAATGCGGACGCTGTCCAGAATGGGCGTGTCGGATGCGAGAATGTCGATCTTGCGGAGCTCCGAAACGGCGAAGTCGATAAATTCGCGCTCTCCCATCTCCCACATGGCGTCCCCTTCGGTGCAGAAGTATTCCAGCCCAATCCAAACGTGAGAATCGGGTTTGTCGACCATGTAGGGTGACCAGTTGTTGAAGATCTGCAGGCGGCCGATGCGGACGTCACGTTCCTAGATATAGATCCACGTGTCGGGGACAATATTGTTCAGGGTCCTGATGGGAGTCTGGTTGCGGATAGCCAGCCTGTCAACCAAGAGTCCGACGGTAATGAAGTCTCTGTAGGGGAGGGCCGAGGCAACTTCGGCGACCGGAGCCGGGACCTTGTCAAAGGCTGCCACAAGGTCCCTGATCGGCATAGAGGAGAAGAGCGCGTCACAGGGGATTCTCTCGCCGGAGGCCGCCGTGACCGATGCAATGGCGCCGTCCTTGGTCTCAAGGCGTACGGCTTGGGTCCCCATGCGGATCTCCCCGCCGCGGGCGCGGATTTCGTCGGCCATGATCTCCCACAGCTGACCGGGCCCTTTCTTCGGATAGAGAAAAGACTCAATCAGCGAAGTTTCGCGCTTGGCACCCTTCGGCTTCAGTACGTTCAGCACGGCTTTGATCAGAGAGAGCCCCTTCACGCGCTGAGCGCCCCATTCGGGCGAAATCTTTGACGGATGGACGCCCCAGAGTTTCTCGGTATAGTCCTCAAAAAACATTGCGTAGAGCACTTTGCCGAAGCGGTTAATGTAGAAATCCTCCAGGCTTTTTTCTTCGCGCTTGAAGATTGCCGCACGCAAATAGCTCCACCCCGCGCACCACGTGCGCCACAGGCCCATGTTGAGAAAGGTCTGCAGCTTCAGCGCAATCGGGTAGTCGAAGAAGTGGCGCAGGTAAAAAATACGGCTGACGCGGTCGCGCAGCAGCATCACGCGGTCTTCCTTCTCAGGATCCGGGCCGCCTTCGGCAAAATCTTTATTCCGCGCAAGTCGGATATCGTCCCACGCCGGCTTCCCCTGCAGCGGCATCAGTTCGGCCCAGAGCCTGTTGACCTCCTGACTTTTGGAGAAGAAACGGTGCCCGCCGATATCGATGCGGCACTTTCCGTGTACCGCCGTGCGGGCGATGCCGCCGATTTCCTGCGTTTCTTCCAGAACGATGACCCGCCACGCCCCGGAGCGCTTCAGCAGTTCAAACGCAGCGGTCAGTCCGGCAGGGCCGGCGCCGACAATGACAGCAGTCTTTTTGGCATCCATAATGCTTCATCCTTTCAGCGGAAGATCAGAATTTTACGTCCGAGATAGTTCCAAACCAGTACGGCCCCGGTTACCAATACTTTGACAATCATATAATTCCAACAGAGCCATTCGACACCGACCCACATGCCGAGTTCTGTGAAAAGCAACCCCAATGCCCCGATCATGCCAAAGACAAGAAAGGCGCCCACACTGCGGCCTTTGCCTCTGTCTTTGGGCTGCGTAAAGACAAAAATCAACGAGAGGATGTAATTCGCTACCAATCCGGCAATAAAGCCTGTTGCCGTTGCGGCATAAAGGCCCCATGGATAGCCGTCGAAGAGAAGCTCCTGCGCTCCGACCAGGACTCCGAAATCCACACAAAATGCCACACCGCCCACTACGGCATAGCGTAGGAACTCCATAATCAATGTCTTCATCAGGTCCCGTCCTTGTTTCGGGACGAGAACACAAAAAGGCGTGCTTTCGTCCTTACTGTTTCTTCAGGAGGCCTAGCACAGCCTTGGGGGAAACATACAGGAGAAAGCACGCCCGGGAATAGTTCCCAGACGCGCCTCTGCCATACATTTCGTTCCCCTTAGAAGGTGCTAGTTTCCTGAAAACGAAGTGTATGCGTGAACGCATCAGTTATTGCGTCTGAGGGTGATGGGAGGGCCGGAGCCACCAACGCATCTCAAACTATGTGGGCTCATGATAACACAATCCGGGAGCGCATGGGCAGAAAATCGCTTGGGAACGCTTTCCGAAGGGTCGGAGGGATCGGGGGCACAGAACTTGGTACAAATCCGCAAAAACTGTTACGGTTTGGCGGCGGAACGGTTTGAAAACGGCCCCACCTGAAGACTCATTGCTTTTCACCGCAGTGAGATAAACCTGCGCATACCGTGTCTGTCCCCACACTTGGAGGCAGGCAAAAATGCCACGGCCCGCGGCTGGCGGTCAGGCGAAGGGAAGATTGGCGGCGAAGTCGCGGCCGCGGGCGGCCATACCGGGGTATTGGTCGAAGCTGGCGGTGCCGGGGGAGAGGAGGACGGTGTCGCCGGGGGAGGCTTCGGAGGCGGCCAGGCCGACGGCGACGGCCATTGTGCCGCAGTCGGCGCAGGGGATGGCATCGCTCCAGGCGTTGAGGAGGGGACGGGTGTCCTTGCCGATAATGTAGGCTTTGGCGACGCGTTCGCGGAGGATAGGAAGGATGAAGGTGAGGTCGCTCTCTTTGAGGAGGCCGCCGGCGATGAGACGGACAGGCCCTTCGGTCATGCGTAACGCGGCTGCGGTGGCCGTGAGGGTCGTGGCTTTGGAGTCATCGATGTAGGTGACGCCGTGGACGGTCGTCAGCCGTTGCATGCGGTGATCCAATGGCACGAAGGTCCGGAAGCCTTCGGCGATTGCCGCCGGAGAGATGCCGAAGCGGGAGAGCATGGTTGTGATGAGCGCGGCGGCGCAGCCGAGGACGGGGTTGCGGAAGTAGCCTGCAACGGGTACGGTGAGGCCGTGCGGGCCGATGACGGCGCCGGCGTCATAACGCCAGTCGGAGGCGGCGTCCGTACCGAACGTTTCGGTGCGGAGGCCTTGCGGAAGGCGGTCTTCGGGGGCCCGGAGGCCGGTCGGGAGGAAGGCCGTATCGCCCCGCTCCGGACGCTGGGCGGAGAAGAGGCGAAACTTGAGGGCTCTGTAGACGGCCATGGTGCCGTGGCGGTCGAGATGGTCGGCCTGAAGATTGAGGATGGCGGCAAGTTCCGGCGCGAAGGCCGTGGTGTGCTCCATCTGGAAGGAGGAGACCTCCGTCACGGCGACGGCGTCCTTGCCATTGCTCTCGCACTCGAGGACGCGGGCGCAGAGAGGCGTGCCGTAGTTGCCGGCCGTGAAGGCCCTGTGTCCAGCTAGGCAGAGGGTGTCGGTGAGACATTTGACGGCGGAACTCTTGCCTTTGCTCCCGGTCAGTGCGATGACACGTCCCTGCCAATGGAGAGCGCCGAGTTCGAGTTCGGAGATGACGGGGAGACTGCGCCGCCCGGCTTCACGGAGCCAAGGATGCTCCGGTGTCACGGAGGGGGAGGTGACGACGCCATCAAAGAATCCCTCCGGCAGTGTGCTTTCGGAGGCGATGCAGGCGATGTCCTTGGCCGCGAGCGACGCGACGGCCCCGGGCGAGGGGGAGCGGTCAAGCAGGACGGGCGTGCCGCCCTCGCGGCGGATGAGCTCCGCTGCGGCGAGACCGCTTTTGCCGCAGCCCAAGACCAGGAGACGTCGGCCGGCAGGCTGACGGAAGACGGCGTGCGTGTCCATCATCGCTTCAGTCCCAAGGTCTCCGCTAGCGCGTCGAATTCGGCCTTGGCGCCGGGGTCGAGGAGGTCATATTGCTTGCCGGCCTCGGAGAGTGTGAGACGGGCGACCTCGCTGCGGCCGGTGGCGTGCTGGACTTTGGCGCGGGTAATCAGGATACGCGGGTCGAGAGGCTGATCGGGGGTAACTTCGCGGTGGATGGCTTCGGCCCGGTCGAGTTCGGCGTCGGCCTCGCCGTAGCGGCTAAGCCCGAAGAGGGAGGCGGCGACGGTTTCGTGGGCGATGGCGAGCTTCGGGGCGAGTTTGCAGGCCTGCTGGGCGGCGGTGAGGGCGTCGATCCAGCGTCCTTGGCGGCGGTAGGCCTCGGCGAGATCGTTGAAGGCTTCGGGAAGGGGCGGGTCGGCGGAGGGGTCGGTGGCGACGGTGAGGTAGCTCACGGCGCGCTCAAGGTCGCCGTCATTGAGGGCTGTTGATCCAATGACATAGTTTGAGCGGGGGTGCATGCGGTCGCGCAGCAGATACGCGCGGGCATGGCGGATGGCGGAGGCGCGGTCGACGAGGCGCATGTCGAGGATGAGAATCGTGTCGCGCAGGGCCGTGACGTTGGGATTGAGACGGTAGGCATTGAGATAGGCCGTACGGGCTTCGGCGAGGTTGCCGTCCTTCTCGGCCAACTGGGCCAAGGTAATCTGGACGAAGTAGTTGTCGCGCGTGCCGGCGGCGGAAATCAGCTTGGGCAGAGTGAGGTCGCGGAGCTCCTTCGTCTCGCCGGCCTGGAGCTGGAGGATGGCGAGCATGGTGTTGGCCTCGAGGCTCTTGGGATAACGCTCGATGTAAAGCTGCAGCTGGACGCGGGCTTGGGCGGCATCCCCGGCGGCGGCAAAAAGCAGGGCTTTCTCATACGCAAAGTCCGCCGGATGGCGCGCGACGGTGTCGGCCTTGGCAATGAGGTCGCGGACGGTATCAAAGTCTCCCTCCTGGAGGGAGAGACGGATGAGCTCGCGGATGTAGGAGACGGAACGCGCGGCGTCGGTGGAGCTGGCAAGGAGCTCGCGGTAGCGGGCGATGGAGTCTGCCCGTTTGCCGGGTGCGGTGCTGTAGAGGGCGGCGAGGGCATGACGGAAGGCATCGCGGCTGTTGTCGTCGAGCATCTCCATCACGATGTCCATACCGGTCAGCGCTGCGCCGGTCTGCCCGCTCATGACCCATTCGCCGATGAGGGCGGCCATCATCTGCGGGTCATGGATATAACCATAGGAGCGTGACAGGGTCCAGATGCGGAGCGGCTTGCGGACGTAGGGCTGCATCTCCGCTTCGCACCAGGCCTTGTCTTCGGGATGAAGGCCATCCTTGATGAGGGTGAAGCAGTTAAAGAGGGCCGAGACGTTGGAGGGGCAGACGGCGTAGGCCTCGCGGAAGAGGGTGTAGGCCTCTTCTTTGCGGTCGAAGGTGACGAGGTAGAAGCCGAGATTGTTGAGAATGAAGCTGTACTGGCGGCAGACCAGGTCGCGCCAGGCCACCATGGCGGGGCCGAGGGCTTCCTCCCGGGCCTCATTGCGCAGGGTGAGGGCGCCAGGGATGTCGGGACGTCTCAGGTCGGCGGCAAGGTCTTCGCGGAGGGCCTGCAGGTTGGCGGCGCCGCGGAATTGAAGACCTTCCGGCCGCGGGATGGCGTTGCCGGAGTACCAAAGATCAGGGTAGGCGAGGGTGGCCAGCGTCCTCAGGGCGCGCGGGTCCTGGCCGATCCAGTCCTGCGCGAAGGGGTAGAAACCGATGTCGAGGGCGCGCAGCAGGGCGTCGTGGAGGGCCGGATCGGAGGCAAAGAAGTCTGAGGAGCGGACTTTGGCACGGAGGACATCGAGCGTGGCGGGGTCTTCGGTGCAGGCGAAGGGAACGAAGGTAATGTCGCGCTCGGGCTGTTCACGCAGGAGGAGGCGGATGTAGGGGTCAAAGTTGCCGTCGCCCAGCAGCCAGGCGCCGTCGGGGAGCTCGTGCAGGAGCGAATAGGTGACGGGCTTGATATTCACGAGGTAGGGGAGCTCGGCGCTCCGGCGGTTGCCGATGCCGAGGGCTCCAAAGAGGAGCGTCAGGAGCAGGATGGGCAGAGGCAGGACGCAGGCCACAATAGAGCCGGCACGGCGGAGCGCGGCGTTGTCGCCCGAACCTTCGGCCGGCCTGCGGACGCGCAGGAGATAGACGCCCGTGCCCAGCAGCATGGCAAGGGCAAAGGCGGAGGAGGCCGAGAAGAGGACCGGGTAGCATTCGCCCCAGGCCTCGACGGTGACGAAGGGTGAGGAGGCGATGGGAAGGACCGTGAGCAGGATGAGCGCGGCGCAGGCTACGTAGGCGAAGAGCGCCGGGAAGGAACGGCTGTTGGCGCAGAGGCGGGGCAGCGCGAGCAGGGCCAGCAGCAGCGGGCAGAGCACGAAAAAGCCGGTCAGAATCCAAGGTCCGTCAGTGACGAATACGCTCAGCCCGTAGAGGCGCAGAGCAATGACACGCGTGACAAAGGCGAGGTCGATTCTACCGTGCAGAATCAGGCCGCCGATGAGGACGGCCAAAAGGCCGACGAGGGCCGGAAGCGCGGTGCGGAGCAGACCGCGGACGGGACGGAACCGATTGGAGGTCATGAGGTCGGTGACGACGGACGCGACGGCCAAAACCGGGACCAGAATCAGCGTGACGGGAGAGGACAGCAGGGTGAGACCGAGCAGGAAACCGACGCAGCAGCGGAGCGCCGCGGACCGCGAATCGCGGTAGCGCAGGATGCCGTTGACAGCGAGGAGAATGAGACAGAGTTCGAAGGTCTGCCACTGGAAGTGGGTGGCGGCCGAGAAGAAGGCGGGGGAGAAAATCAGGCCGAGCGCAGCGGTGGCGGAGGCGGCCGCGGAGGCGGCAGGCAGGTAGGGCTGCGTGCGGGGTTCCGTGGTGGTGAGGGAGACGAAGCGCTTCGTGGCCAACGCGAGAAGGCCGACGCAGGCGCCGCCGACGGCCGCCGTGAGGAGCGTCATCAGCTTGGGCGTCATCCAGCCGGCCGTCCAACGGAACAGCATGGCGGCCAAGGGTGAGACGGCCGGAAGGTCGGCCGGCATCGGATCGGCCAGTAAAGCGTCCAAGAGACGGAGGCCTTCGCCAGGATAGACCCAGGGTACAGTGCAGAGGGCGAGGACAAGAAAGGCCAAGATGGCCCAGAGGAGGGAATGGGTAAGGATGGCGCTCAGTCGGGACATGGATGGGGCCTTTCGGCTGTCAGGGAAATCAGGGGATGGCCTCGGACGCTTCGGGTGTGTCGTCGCGCTTCCAGGTGCCTTCGTCACAGAAGAAGTCGTCCGGCGTCATCCGGAGGTCGTCGTCGGTACCGGGCTTTTTGTCCGGACCGGTGGAGTAGAGCTCCGGCGTCTCGAAGGGCGAGACGGGCATGATATAGACAAAGGGCTGCTTCCAGGGATCGAGGAAGGGGGCATTGATGTAGGGGCCCCGCCAGTTGTCGACGCCGGGATTGCGCGCGAGGGCCCAGAGGCCTTGGTTCTGGGCAGGCCAGGACTTTGTGTGCACGCGGTAGTAGGTCATGGCCTGGGCGACGACCGCGAGGCTCCGCCGCGCCGAGGCGATCTGCCCGGGCAACGGATCGGCCTTCGAAATCAGGGTGGGGCGGTTGACGGATGCGAGGACAAGGGCTCCCATCAGCAGGAGTGTGCCCAGCAGACCGAGGATGACTTTGGGAGAACGGAGCAGTTTGGCGTCCAGGCGGCCGGAGGTGAGCTCAAGGTGCTTCAGTTCGTTCTCGCGGCGGATGGCGGCAATTTTGCGCCTGGCTTCGCGACGCTCCTCGGGGGAACGCCAGCGGACGCCGTTGGCCCCGGTCCCGGTCTTGGTGACCTTGACCGGCTTGGGCGGTTTACTCATGGTGACGGACATCGGCGGACTCCGGTGGGGGGAATGTCAGAAGAGGGCCAGGCTGTCCTGCGCCGAGGCCGGGGCCAGACCGAGCTTGGCGTAGGCCTTGGGCAGGGCGACACGGCCCTTGGGGGTGCGGTCGATGTAGCCCTCCTGAATCAGATAGGGCTCGTAAACCTCCTCGACCGTATCGGGCTCCTCTCCGACGGCCACGGCGATGGTGGCGACGCCGACGGGACCGCCGTTGAACTTGGAGACGATGGCCTCCAGGATGCGGACGTCCATCTCCTCGAGGCCCTGCGGATCGATCTCCAGCAGGGCAAGGGCCTTGTCGGCGACGTCGGCGCTGATGTGGTTGCCGGCGCGGACTTGGGCGTAATCGCGGACGCGGCGGAGGAGGTTGTTGGCGATACGGGGCGTCCCGCGGCTGCGGGAGGCGATTTCCAGGGCACCGGGTGTGTCGATGGAGACGCCGAGGCGTTCGGCGCTGCGGGTTACGATGGCGGCGAGCTCCTCGCGAGAATAGTAGTCCAGGCGGTTCTGCAGGCCGAAACGGGAGCGGAGCGGCGCGGAGATGAGGCCACTGCGGGTGGTGGCGCCGACAAGGGTGAAGTGGGGAAGCTCCAGACGGACGCTGCGGGCGTTGGGGCCCTGGTCAATCATGATGTCGATGACGAAGTCCTCCATCGCCGAATAGAGGTACTCCTCGACGGTGCGCTGCATGCGGTGGATTTCGTCAATGAAGAGGATGTCGCCGGGCTCGAGCGAGGTCAGCAGACCGGCTAGGTCGGAGGGCTTGTCGATGACGGGACCGCTGGTGGCGCGGACGTGGACGCCCATGGCCTCGCCGAGGATGTACGCCAGCGTAGTCTTGCCCAGACCGGGCGGACCGGAGAGAAGCACGTGATCGAGCTGTTCGTGACGGCCGAGAGCGGCCTCGACGGCCAGCGTCAGCCGATCACGGACCTTTTGCTGGCCCATGAAGTCGGCGAAGCGGGTCGGACGCAGGCGGTTGTCGAAGGAGGCGTTCCTCCGGTTCATTTCCTCGGTCGGGCGGACGGTATCCATGGCGGTTCAGAGCATACGGGTCTTGAGGGTTTCGGCAAAGGCCGCGAGCGCTTCGGTTTCGCCGGGCAGGTCGCGCAGGGCCGCGAGGGCTTCGTCGGTGAGTGCGGAGATACGGCCGCGGACGGCGTCGGGCGTCAGCAGGGCAAGCGCGGAGAATTCGTCGGAGCCGTCCGCGGCCTGTCCGGCATCGAGCAGATCGTCGACGTACTGGAAAGCGAGGCCGACGCAGCGGCCATAACGCCCCGCGGCCCTGAGGGCCTCGGGCGTGCCGTCGGCCGCAATGACGCCGAGTCGGCAGGCCGCTTCGATCAGGGCCGCGGTCTTGTTGGCAAAGATATAGTCGAGCAGATCCCCGTCCCAGGCGGAACGCCCGCTTTCGGTTGCGCCGATGTCGGCCACCTGACCGTGAATGACCGCCTGTGCGGCCTGCCCGAGAACGGCCGTAAGTGCGGGCGCATGGGCGGTGCCGGCGAGCAGGGCGAAGGCCTTGGCCTGAAGCCAGTCGCCGACCAGGATGGCCATGCCCTGACCGTAACGGGCCCAGACGGTCGGCTGTCCGCGGCGTTCGGTGTCATTGTCCATGGCCGGCAGATCGTCATGGACGAGCGTGTAGCCGTGGAGGAGCTCGATGGCCAGTGCGGCGGCCATGGCGTCGGCCTTGGCCGTGCCGTTGCAGGCGGCGAAACAGAGATGCGTGAGGATGGGACGGACTCTTTTGCCGCCGGCCATGACAGCATGGCGGCAGGCCTCCATGAATCTCTCGGTCCGCGCGTCGGAGGGCTGCAGCACGGTCACGACGGCGTCTTCGACGGCGGCACGCAACCGGCGGAATGTTTCGGCGTGCTCCATGGCGGGGGCCTCAGCGGGTCACGGCGGCGGCAATCATGTCGCCGATCTGCTCGGTCGTGAAGCCCATTTCGTTGGCCAGCTGGCTTTTCATTTTGGGCGTGACGGAGGCGATGGCGCGCTCAATGGCCCGGGCGGCCTCGGTTTCGCCGAGATGCTCGAGCATCATGGCGCCGGCGCCGATGGCGGCGATGGGGTTAATGGCGTGCTTGCCCGTCCAGGAGGGGGCACTGCCGCCGATGGGCTCAAACATCGAGACGCCCTGCGGGTTGATGTTGCCGCCGGAGCTCACGCCGAGGCCGCCCTGCGTGATGGCCGCCAGATCGGTGATAATGTCGCCGAACATATTTTCGGTGACGATGACGTCAAACATTTCGGGCGAGGCCACCATGTAGAGCGTCGTCGCGTCGACGTGGAAGTACTGGCGCTCGACGTCGGGATACTCCTCGCCGACCTCGGCGAAGACGCGGTTCCAGAGCTGATACATGTAGGTCAGCACATTGGACTTGCCGACCAGGGCCAGGGTGTTGCGGTCTCCGACGCCGCGGGCCTTTTTGCCGTATTTGCGGGCGTATTCAAAAGCATACCGGCAGCAGCGCTCGACCTGTTCGTAAGTGTAGGTCATCACCTGCGTCGCCACGGCATCGGTGCTGTCGGCGCGGGAAATGCCGCCCATGCCGGTGTAGAGTCCGCCGGAATTCTCGCGCACGACGCAGTAATCGATCTCCTTCGGTCCCTTGCCCTTAATCGGGGTCTCGACGCCGGGATAGAGCCGGATGGGGCGGAGATTGATGTACTGGTCGAGCTCAAAGCGCATCCGCAGCAGGATGCCCTTCTCCAGAATGCCGGGCTTCACGCGCGGGTCGCCGATGGCGCCGAGATACATGGCGTCGTGCGCACGGAATTCGTCCAGCACCGTGTCGGGCAGAATCTCCCCGGTGCGCAGATAGCGTCCGGCCCCGAGATCGTAGGGGGTGCTTTCGAGGCGGAAGCCAAAGACCTGTTCTGCGGCATTGAGGACTTTGAGGCCTTCGCCGATGACTTCGGGCCCGGTGCCGTCACCGGGGATGACTGCGATTTTATACGTCTTCATGGATATGCGTTCCTTCTTCGTTCAGGAGGCTTTGGAGGGCGGCCGTGTCGGGTTGGGCCTGGGCTTCGGCCAGGGCCCTGCATCGGACCAGCAGGGCCTGCGCGGCATCGTGGGGGAGCTGCGGGATGCGGCCGACAAAAACGCGGGCGTGCCCGGTCCGCTCGGCATGTGCCGCCGTTATGCCAAGCTCTTCGGAGAGTTTCTCGCCGGGGCGTATGCCGACGGTTCTGATGGCAATGTCTCGGTAGGGGCGCAGCCCGGCCAGACGGATCATGGTTTCGGCCAGACAGAGGATGGTCATCGGTTGGCCCATGTCCAGGACAAAAATTTCGCCGCCTTTGGCCATCAGGGCGCTTTGCAGCACAAGCCCACAGGCCTCGGCGATGGTCATGAAATAGCGCGTCATCCGCGGATCGGTGACGGTGACCGGGCCACCTTTGGCAATCTGCTCGCGAAATCTGGGCACGACCGACCCCGAGGAGCCGAGGACGTTGCCGAAGCGTACCGCGCAGACGACGGTCCGGCCGGAGTCTGCCAGATCGCGGACAAAGATTTCGGCCAGGCGCTTGGAGACGCCCATGGCCGAAATCGGCCGGATGGCCTTGTCGGTGGAGATCAGCAGGAAGGTGCCGACGCCGGCACGGACGGCCTCTTCGGCAAGGATTCTGGTGCCGATGGCGTTGTTGCGCAGCGCTTCACCCGGATTGAATTCCATCATCGGCACGTGTTTGTAGGCTGCGGCATGGAGGACGGTGTCGGGCCGTTCGGTTTCCAGCAGGTCACGCATCCGCAGACGGTTCCCGCAGTCGGCCACGACCGGGCGCAGGATCCCCTCCCGCGTGCCGGGACGCTCGCTGAGGCGCATATGCACGGGGTAAAGCGCCGCTTCGCTGATATCGCAGAGAATGAGGCGTTTCGGGGCGGCGGCCAGGACCTGCGCGGCCAGTTCGCTGCCGATGGAGCCGCCGGCGCCGGTAATGAGCACGGTCCTGCCCCGGAAGCCCTCGCGGACGGCCGGGGTGTTGACCTCGGACTCGTCGCGCCCCAGCAGGTCGGCAATGCCGACGGGACGGAGCTGAAGCCGGTAGAGATAGCGGTGGGTCAGTAGCCCCAGCAGGGAAAAGGCCCCGGCCATCAGCGCGACGCTGGCCGGCGGACGGATCAGCACGTAGGTCACATCCGGTACGACCGCGTAGCGCAGCGCCAGCTGGCAGGCCGACGTGAAGACCGCAGCCCCGAGGAAGCGCGGCAGATGACGAAGGGTGATGGCGCGGAAACTGACCGCGTAGCAGCGGAAGAGCAACAACCCAATCCACCCCAGCGCAATGGCCGGAAGCGCCCCCAGCAGTACCGTCGGCCAACCCCACGGCGGCGTGGCGAAGTCAAACCGCAGCAGGTACGCCGCGAGATACGCCGCGAAAAGAATCAGGGTGTCGGCAAAGGCATACTTCATGGGGGAGGAACGGCGCCAGAATCAGGAAATGCTCTTGCGGATGTAGGGCAGGTACTTGCGGGTGTAGACGAAGAGTGACCAGAAGTTGAGCAAGATCGCCACGGCCTCACCGACATAAACGAGGTAACGGAAGAGCGAAATCTCGTTTGCCGTGTAGCTGTAAATCATGATGTAGAAATAGATGCAGCAGCAGAGCGGGAAGGTCATGGCCGTGCGGAATTTCCCAAGGAAGGTCGCCGAGCAGTCGGCTCCGTAGAGCGTCCCGACGGAACGCAGGAAGGTCACCCACTGGTCGCGCAGCAGGTAAAGCACCGTCAGCACGACCATGAAGAGCGCATGCCAGCGTTCTTCCGGCTTGCCGATTGGCAGCAGCCAGAGCAGCGAGGGGAAGACCACCAGATAGTACACCTTGTCCATCAGCGGGTCGCACATTGCGCCGAACTTGGTCACGACCTTCCAGCGGCGTGCCAGCGCCCCGTCGAAGAGGTCGGTCAGTGCGGCGATAATCAGGCAAACCAGCGCCGCCCAAGCCCAAGCCGCGGAGGGTTCCGCGGCACCTTTCAGGTGAAACCGCTGCACGCCCCAGCCGTGGATCAGCGCAAGCACGAGATAGGCAAAGATGAAAGGCACCCGGATGAAGGTGATGCCGTTGACGACGAGCAGGTGCATCTGGCGGAGACTCATGACAGCTCCCTGGGTTACTTTCTGAGATTCTTCTGGCGGACGGCTTCATACATGACCAACGCACCGGCAACGGCGGCGTTGAGCGATTCCACCCGGCCGGCCATCGGAATATAGCCGATATAGTCGCAGGTCTTTCCGACCAGCGCTCCGAGCCCGCGGCCTTCGCTGCCGACCACGATGCCGCAGCGGCCGCGGAAATCGATCTCCGTGTAGACTTTGGCCCCTTCGGTCATATCCAGACCGGTGAGCCAGACGTTGCGCTCTTTCAGGGCGTTCATGGCCTGGGTCAGATTGACCACGCGCGCCACGCGCATATGCTCGGCGGCGCCGGCCGAAGCGCGGACGACCGCGCTGGTTACGGCTGCGCTGCGGTCCTCCGGCAGAATGACGCCGCAGACGCCGCAGGCCTCCGCCGTGCGCAGGAGCGAACCGAGGTTCTGCGGGTCCTCCAGGTGGTCCAGCAGGAGGACGGTGGCATTCGGGTCCGCCTCCGCCGCCTCATAAATGTCCTCGGCGGCAGTGTAGGGATAGCCTCCGCAGCGCAGGGCGCAGCACTGATGGTTGACCTGGCCGAGGAGGCGGTCGCATTCGCCGCGCTGGGCGGCCCGGACGGAAATCCGGTACTCACGGGCCAGAGCAATCATTTCTTCGACTTCGTCCGTGGCCGTGCCGGAGGGGACGATCAGTTCGGTCATTTCGCGGCGGCCGGCGCGTAGCGCCTCAAGGGTGGGGCGGCGGCCGTAGATCCACTGTTCTTTTTTTCTGGTTTTTCGATCCATGCGCGGCAGTATAGCAAATCCGTTTCCGTCGGGACCAATCTACGTTTCCGCGGTTTGCCGCCGGCTGCGTGCTGCGCTACACTATCCGGACGTTTTCGGCACTGCCGCCGGAAAGGATACAGGAGGATTGTCATGAAGTTTCTGCATATCGGCATGGTTGTGGGCGAACGCCGCCCGGACATGGTCTACGTCGACGCCCTCAAAGTCTGGATTACCGACGCGGCAAAGAGCCCCTACGCTGTCGAACAGCTCTGGTTTGAACCCGATTCTCCCATGGCCGGGGCCATTCAGCGCGGCCCGCACGTGGCCTTCGCCGTCGACAGCGTCGATGAGGCCGTTGCCGGCAAGGCGGTGCTCCTGCCCAAGACCGACATCGGCCCGGCCTACATCGCCTTTGTCTGGGACGGCGGCATCGTTGTCGAGTTCTATCAGTTCAAGGCCTGAACCCTCCCGCCGAGGATGCGCGAAAATCCCCGTCCGGCTTCCGCCGACGGGGCGCTGCGCGCATTTCTATACTTACAGTATAGGAGAGAGCGGCGGACAAAAAACTTGCAGTCCGGGCGGCGAAGGTGCTATTGATTAGGGGCGAACGGAATCCGAACCGACCGGGGAACCTGCCATGGCGAAGAAAAAACAGTCACTGATCATCGTCGAATCGCCTTCCAAGGCGAAGAAAATCGCAACCTACGTCGACAAAGACACCATCGTCCTGCCCTCTGTCGGCCACATCCGCGATTTGCCGGAATTTCAGCTTGGCGTCGACGTTCAGAAAGGGTTCGCCCCGCAGTATATCATTCCGAAGGATAAGGAGAAGGTCGTCTCCGACCTCCGCCGTGCCGCGGCCAAATGCGGTACCGTCTATCTGGCCAGCGACCCTGACCGCGAGGGCGAATCCATTGCTTGGCACCTCTACGAGGTCCTCAAAGACGTGCCAGGAGAGCATACGTTTTGCCGCGTCCGGTACAACGAGGTGACCAAGAGCGCCGTACTGGACGCCCTGGCCCATCCCACGGAGATAGACCGCAATCTGGTCGACGCCCAGCAGGCCCGCCGTGTGGAAGACCGCCTTTCCGGCTTCAAAATCTCCAAGCTCATTTCCAGGTCCATCCGCGGCGCCCGCAGCGCGGGCCGCGTTCAGTCCGTGGCCCTGCGCATGATCGTCGACCGCGAGCACGCCGTCCGGGATTTCCGGCCCACCGCCTACTGGCTGCTGGGGGCCGCGCTTTGCCGCGACAAAATCGAATTCGAGGCCCGGCTGGCCTCCGTTGACGGCAAAGTCCCCAAGTTTACGGCTTACGGCAAAGAAATCTCCGGCGTGGCCGACGAAGCCGTTGCCAATGCTTGGCAGCGCGATCTCGAGGGCCGCAGCGTCCGCGTAACGGCCGTCGAGCGCAAGCCCGTGACCCGCCGCCCGCCGCCTCCCTTCATTACCTCGACCCTTCAGCAGGCGGCCAGCACGGTGCTGCATTTTTCGCCCGACCAGACGATGCGCGTGGCTCAGGCGCTTTACGAAGAGGGGCACATCACCTATATGCGCACCGACGGCTACACCATTAGCAATACCATCCGCGGCGCCGTCGAGGCCGAGATCGCCAAGCGCTACGGCCGCGACTGTGTGCCGGCCACCCCCAACTTCTTCGGCAACAAGGTGAAAAACGCCCAAGAGGCCCACGAGCCGATCCGTCCGACCGATGTCTCCAAGGATGTCATCCCCGGCCTGGACGCTCAGCAGGACGCGCTTTACCGCCTCATCTGGCAGCGTTTCGTCGCCAGCCAGATGGCGGCCGCGCGCTTTGACCGCATGACCGTTACCTTCGTGCCGACCGAACCGCCGCCGACGGCTCACGCCTACCGCTTCACCGCCTCTGCCCAGAAACTGGTCTTCAAAGGCTATATGAGCGTCTGGACCGCCGGGGAAGAAACCGAAGAGGGCGATGTCCGTCGCCTGCCAGAGCTGGCCGAGGGCGACATTGTTGAGTGCCGCCGCTGGCTCTGCGAGGGCAAGGAAACGCAGCCGCCGCCGCGCTTCAACGAAGCCTCCCTGGTCAAGGCCCTTGAAGAGAACGGCATCGGCCGTCCCTCGACCTATGCCTCGATCATCCGCACGCTGCTTACGCGCAAATACGTCACCAGCAACCGCAACCGCGTGCTGACCCCGACGGCCACCGGCGAGGAGGCCACGCGCTTCCTGATGGAGCAGATGCCGGAATTCATCGACATCGAGTTTACCGCCAAGATGGAGGACGCTCTCGACGACGTCGCCGCCGGCAAGCAGGACTGGGTCGACAAAGTCTCCCGCTTTTACGACCGCCTGACCCAGTGGCTTGCCGCCGACACCGCACGGGTGAAGCCGATCCTGGACCAGCTCGGCCGCGTGAAGACTTGGAACGAGCCGACCCGCACCAAGACCGGAAAGATCTCCTGGGACGACCGCGCCTTTGTCGACGAGATGCGCGGCACCCTGGACCGCGGCGAAGCGGTTACCAAGACCCAGCTCGCCACCCTCACCCGGCTTGCCGTTCAGTACCGCGGGCAGCTGCCCGACCTGGCTTCCGTCATTCCCGACCTGCCGCCGGAGGTCGATCCGGCGGAGGTCGAGGCCCTCTTTGCCGCCGCCGACGCGCGCGGTGAGAACCTCAACGGCTGGGAAACCCGTTTCCTCGGGTCGCTCCGCACCCAGTACGCCCGCAAGCGTTCCCTTTCCGACAAGCAGATGACCATTCTCCGCCGCATTGCCGACCCCACGTCTGCCAATGACGGCGAGCGCCCCGACAATGCCGCCCAGGCTCAGGCGCTGCTCGACGCCTTCGCCGCCGTCACCGAGTGGGCCGAGCCGAAGACCCGCGGCAAGCGGACCTACGACGACCGCGAGTTCGTCGAGAGCCTCCGCGGCAGCCTGGCCGAACGCCGTTACCTGACCGAAAAGCAGTACGCCGCGCTCCAGAAGCTCGCCTACGCCTACCGCGAGAAACTGCCGGGATACGCGACGCTGTCCGAAACCTGCGACATCCGTCCGCCCGCTCCGCGCAAACGCGCCGCTGCAGGCACCCGGAAAACCAAGAAGACCGCTCCCAAGGCCTAACCGGAGGAATTTCCCATGCTTCCGTACCGTTACGATCACACCGTCCGCGTCCGCTACGCCGAGACCGACAAAATGGGCGTCTGCTGGCACGGCAATTATCTCCTGTATCTCGAGGAGGCCCGCGGTGAAGCGCTGCGCGCGACCGGCTTCGGCTCCTATGCCGACATGGAGAAGGCCGGCGTCATGACCCCGATGGTCCACCTCGACCTGCACTACTGCAAACCCGCCTACTACGACGATGTCCTGACGGTTCACGTCACCGTCGAGGACCCCGTCCGCTCCACCATCCGCTTCCTCTACGACGTCGTCAATCAGAATGGCGACCGCGTCCTGACGGCCGTGACGGAACTGGCCTTCATCACCTCCGACACCCACCAGCCCTGCCGCCCGCCGTTGGCCATGAGGCAGTTCTTCTGTAAGGAGGCTGCCCATGAATGACCTGATTGCGCCCTATGAGGCCGTGATGGCCCGCATCGCCGCCGCCGCGCGCCGCGCCAACCGTAGCCCAAGCGACATTACCCTCGTGGCCGTGACGAAGACCCACGGCGCCGAGACGGTCCGCGACGCTGTCGATGCCGGCATGACCCTCTTCGGCGAGAACAAGGTGCAGGAAGCCGCCTGGAAAATCCCGCTCTCGCCCTCCTGCGCCCGCTGGCAGCTCATCGGCCACCTCCAGACCAACAAGGCCCGCCACGCCGTCCGCCTCTTCGAGACCATTCACTCCGTCGACAGCATCCGCCTCTTTGACGCCCTCGAAGCCGCCGCCCGACAGGCCGGCACGCGCCCGGAAATCTACCTGGAGGTCAATGTCTCCGGCGAGCCCTCGAAGTATGGCCTGTCGCCCGAAGCCCTTCCCGAGGTGGTCGATCACGTCCTGACCAACGGCCAGGCCCTGACCCTGACCGGTCTGATGACCATGGCCCCCTTCAATCCCGATTCCGAGGCGGCCCGTCCGCACTTTGCCCGTCTGCGTCGGCTTCGTGACAGCCTGCAGGAACGCTTCGCCGTCGATCTGCCCCATCTCTCCATGGGCATGTCTGGAGACTTTGAAGTCGCCATTGAGGAAGGCGCCACCGATGTCCGCGTGGGCACCGCCCTCTTCGGCGCCCGCCCGAAGGCAACCCGTCCGCAGGCGGACGCCGACACGACGTCCGGGATGCTGTGAACCGCGGAGGCACGCGGTGATCGTACTGGTTGTCCTTCTTTCTTCCGTCCTCTTCTGGGGCCTCTTCCAGCTCTGCTGGGGTACTTTCCTCTTCGTCCTGCACAGCCTGGACCTTGGTCTGAGGGCCGAACGCTTCGCGGCCGGTCCCGATAAGTCCCGTGTGGCCATCGTCCTGGTTCACGGCTTTGCCGACACGCCCAAGGCCTGGCAACGCCAAGCCGACTGCCTGGCCGAACGGGGCTTCGCCGTCCTTGTGCCGGCCCTTAAGATGAACGGTACCGCCGGGACCTGGGAGGCCGCCGTGCGCGATGCCGTCGCCGAGGCCCGTGAACGGGCCGACCGCGTCTGGGTCTGGGCCCACTCGATGGGCTGCCCTGTGACGTTGGCCGCTCAGGCCGGTGCCGACGGCCTTGTCCTCTGGGCTCCCTTCTTCGAACCCTGGCTCGGCCGTGCGCCGGCCAAAGCCCTGCTGCTGGCTTACTGCCTGCTCTTTCCGTGGGGCTACACGCCGACCTGGTTCCCGGCGCTGCGCACGCCGCGCGGCGGCGACGGCGTGCCTTACCGGGTCCGCCGCATCATTCCGGTGCGGACCTTCCGCGCCATGCTCTCCGAACCGGCGCGGGCCCTGGCCGCGCCGCAGCCGGAATGCCCCGTCGCCGTGTTGGTCTCCTCGCGCGACACCGTCGTGCGCAATGCCGCCTCCCGCCGGGCCCTGCCAAAAGCCGACTTCATGCGGGCCTCGGACCCGATGTCCGGCCATGCGCTGACCAATGCCGCGGACTGGCGCATCAATCTCGGCCGGGCCCTCACCTTCATGCGGTATCATGGCGCAGCCTGAGCTCTCCGTCCTGATTGTCTCCTGGAACCGCCACGGGGCCCTGGCGGAGTGCCTGCGTGTCGTCCGCACTCTGCTGCCCGAAGCGCAGGTCGTGGTCGTCGACAATGGCTCCGACCCGCCCCTCCCGCATTATCCCGGGACCCTGACCCTCCGCAGCGAAACCAATCTCGGCTTTGCCGGCGGCAACAATCTCGGCTGGCCCCGCTGCACCGGGCGCTGCGTCCTGCTGCTCAACAATGACGTCCTCCTCCGCGACCGTGCCACCGTCGATGCGCTCATGGCCTGGATGGACGCCCATCCGCGCTGTGCCGCCGCCCAGGCCAAGCTGGTGCTGCCCGACGGCACGCTGGATGCCTGCGGCGAACGGCTGACCGGCTGCGGCATGCTCTGCCACCGCGGCTACCGCCGGCCGGATTCCCCCGCGATGCGGGTGCCAGCCCGGGTCTACGCCGGCAAGGGCGCCTGCCTCCTCCTGCGGCGCGAAGCCGCGGAGCGTGCCGGGCAGCCGCTCTTCCGTCCCGAATATTTCTGCTATTACGAGGATGTCGACCTCTGCCACCGCCTGTGGCTGGCCGGGTGGGAGGTTTGGTTTGTGCCCGGCGTGCCGGCCCTCCACGACGAGGGCTCCTCGGCCCGCCTGCTGCCGCCCAGGGACCTCTGGCGGCAGTACCTCTCCAACATGCTGACCACGGCCCTGGATCTCTGGGGGCCGCGCTTCTGGCTGACCCGCGGGCCCGGCTTCTGCCTGATGCTCCTGCTCGGGGCCTGCCTGAAAGGCGTCCTGCCGCGCGTGCGCGGCGTGCCGCGGATGCGCTTTGAGCGGCGGCGGAGCGAGCGCGACCTGCTGGCGCTGGTCACGCAGCGCGTGCCGCTGCGCTACTATTGGCGCATTGCCCGCGGTCGCCCCTCAGCGCCTGAGGACTGAGCGGATCAGGACGGCTGTCAGCGGCAGCGTCAGCACCAGGGTCACGCAGAAAAGCAGCGCCGTCCCCTTCAGCATCTGCCCCCACGGCATCTCCAACACCGTCGGCAGCCCGCCGAAGGGCATCCAGGCCAGCGTCCATCCCGTAAATCCCCAGCCGACGGCCGTACCGGCCAGCAGCGCCAGCACCAGCGTCGCCGCGCAGAGCATCACCGCCTGCGCCATGAGGCAGCGGCCCATCTGAAAGCGCGTCATGCCCACCGCGTGCAGCGTGCGCAGTTCGCCCGCCATCGTCCGCACGTTTGCCGTCAGCAGCGGCACGAAGCCGACGCACAGGATCAGCAGCGACCAGAGCGGCAGCCGGGCCAGCGCCCCGACCAGATCGGCGCTGTGCGACAGCGTGCCCTCGTAAATCTCGTCGCGCAGGCGCACCGTCACCTGAGACGGGAGCCTGGGCGCCCGGCGTCCCGGCCCGGCCTGCGCGGCCGGCGGCTCCGCCGCGTCGACGGCCTGCTGCACCCGGCGCTCCAGGGCATCCGCCGCGGCGTAAAGCGCCCCGTCGGAGCCGGCGGTCAGACCATCGGCCCAGAGGAAGCGGATCGCGGCGGTCCGCTCCGGGTCCCAGGCCCGCGCGGCGTCGGCCCCAACGAAGACCGGGCCCAGCGTGCCGAAGGGGGCGCCGTTGCGGGCCCGCAGCCCGGCGCGGGCCGTAAAGAGATGCCAGTTGATCCGGCGCACCGCCGTGACGGTCAGCGGCAGGGTATGCACGCGTCCCTCCCGGTCCTTGCGCTGGATGCGGAAGGTGTCGCCCTCGCGCAGGCCGCACTGGCGGGCAAACATCTCCGTCACCGTGACGCCGGTGTCGCCCTCCGTCCCGATCAGCAGAATGTTGTTCTGCTCCGGCACCAGCCCCGTCCGTTCGCAGATGGCGGCATAGTCTTCGTCATGCAGGCGGTACTGCTCCGCTGAGAAGGGCCGCAGCCCCGCCCCGGACCAATCCAGGGTATCCGGCGCCGTGCCGTTGGGCAGGACGGAAACGATGGCCGGCGGCAGTTCCCTGGAGGGCAGGAAGGGCTCCGTCAGCGACGCGCCCCAGATGTGGACGGCAAAGAAGGCCCCCAGCCCGGCCGTCAGCGTCAGCGCCATCCGGCCGTTGCGGCGGAGGGCCCGCGTCAGGCTTCCGCGCAGCAGGGCGCTCCGCAGCCCCAGCACGGCTCCCAACGGCGGCGCCAGCAGACGGTCGCAGAGCGTCAGCAGCGCCGGCGTCATCCGAAGAAGCCCCCAGACGAAGCACGGCAGGGCAATCAGCAGGAAGCCCAGACTCAGCGCCGTCGGGCTGCGGACCGGCTGAAAGGCCGTCAGCAGCGCCGGCAGCAGCAGCGCCGAGAACACCAGACGCCGCAGCGGCCTCCGCGGCACCGTGCCGGGCTCCTGATGCCGCAGGAGCGCCGGATCCAGCGCCCGGATGCGCCGCAGCGGGATTACCAGCCCGACCGCCAGCGCCGTCAGCAGCGCCGCCAGCACCCCCGGCAGCGTCCAGACGCCCAGACGCATCCCGTCCCCGAAAAGGTCGGCGTGAAAGGCCACGTAGCCTGCCAGCGCCGCGGCCCCGGCAGCAAATCCGGCGGCCGTGCCGCACAGCGTCAGCGCCGCGCCCTCGCCGGCCACCAGACCGGTCAGCTGGCCGGCCGTCATCCCCAGGGCACGGAGACGGGCATACCGGGTGCGGTGCTGCTCGATGCCGAGGCAGAGCGCGTTGACGATCATGCAGACCGTCCCCACGAAGGCCAGCAGCACCAGCAGCGGCAGCTGCCGCGACAGATTGGAAATCGCGTCGCTGCGGAGCTGGAAGAGCAGCTCGTCGCGCGTCACCAGCCTGGCCGCGTCGTCATCGGGCACGGCCGAGCGGACCTGCGCCTGAAGCGCTTTGGCGTCGGCCCCCGGGCGGAGGCGGATCAGAATCAGATTGCAGGCCCCCCGGGCCTCCTCCGGCACGGCCCGCTCCGCCAGCGCGTCGTTGGCGAAAGCCGTCGGGAATCCGCCCACGGGCCGGGTCGATTCGCCCAGATACCCGCAGAGGACCGCTCGCGTGCGCCCGGTCGGCGTCACGACGGTCATCGCCGTCCCGACGGGCGGGCGCAGGGCCGGGTCGTCGCCGAAGGCCGCCGGGGCGACGGCGAATTCCGGCGGATTGCCCGGCTGCGGCCAGCGCCCCTCGGAGAGCCCCTCGGGGTAGGGGGAGCCCTCCGGGAAGTCGGCCGCGGGCGCCAGACCCGCCGTGAAGCCCGGCCCGTCGGCGGGACGGCCGCCCGGGCGCCAGTCAAAAGAGGTCCTGAAGACCGCCGTGCTTCTGGCCTCCAGCACGTCGGGCGACGCTTCGACGAGCGTCCGCACGCCCTCGGGAATGAGTTTGAAGGGCGATCCCGGCGTGAGCGCCTGGAAGCCGGTGCCCTTGGGGGCCGCCGCGGAGGCGCGGGCGGTGGCGACCCAGCAGTCGAAGGGGCGCCCCATCCGTTCGCAGAGCGGGCGTCCCTGATGCCATGCGGTGGCGGCCAGACCGAGCGTCCAGGTCAGCAGGGCCGCGGCCGCGGCGATTCCCAGCAGCGCGCACCCGAGCCGTAGCCGGTCGGTCCGCAGCAGATCCCGGAGCAGGAGCAGTACCGCTTTCATCTTAGGCTATCCGCCGCAGGTAGTCGGCCGCCAGACGGGCGGGATCGTGCGGGCCCTCATGGGTGCCGACGAAGACGCCGTCCCTCAGGAAGTGAACCCGCTCGGCCGCGCAGGCTGTCTGCGGGTCGTGCGAAATCAGCAGAATGGCCGTCTTCAGTTCGCGGTTCATCGTCCTCAGGACGTCGCAGAAGCGGTGCGCCGCGGGCGAATCGAGATTGCCCGTCGGCTCGTCGGCCAGAATGACCTTCGGATCGGGGGCGAAGGCGCGGGCAATGGCCGTGCGCTGCGCCTCGCCGCCGGAGAGGCGGTCGGCCGGCTGATCCCGGCGGCCGGTGAGCCCGACCAGCTCCAGCAGCCGCTCCAGCCGCTCCGCCGGGAGGGTTTTGCCGTCCAGCAGCGCCGGCAGGGCAATGTTCTCCGCCACCGTCAGCGTCGGAATCAGGTTGCAGTCCTGAAAGACTATCCCGACCGTGCGGCGGCGCAGCAGCGTCCGCTCCCGGTCTCCGAGAGCCGTCAGATCCGTCCCGCCGACCGTCACCGTGCCGGCGTCGGGCCGCAGCAGGCCGGCCAGAATGTTGAGCAGCGTCGTCTTGCCGGAGCCCGAGGGCCCCATGACGGCATGGAAGGCCCCCTCGGGCAGATCCAGGGAGAGGCCGCGGAGAATCTCGGCGGGATGGCCGCCGATGGGGAATGATTTGCGGATGTCGGTTGCGGTCAGCGCGCTCATGGCAGAAAGGGCGTGGGGTTCGGAGACGGCATGCGCGGGCCGGTCTGGCCCGCGCATGGGGGAAGGGGTACGGCGGTCAGGCCAGCGTCGCGCCCGTGGAGGCGTTGCCGACCAGCCTGGCGTAGCGCCGCAGCCAGCCGGTGACGGGGCGCTCGGACCAGGGCTTGGCCGCGGCGCGGCGGGCCGCGATTTCCTCGTCGGGGACGAGAAGGCTGAGGCTGTTGTTCGGGATGTCGATGGCAATCGTGTCGCCGTCCTGCACCAGACCGATCAGACCGCCCTCGGCCGCCTCGGGCGAGACGTGGCCGATGCAGGCGCCGTGGGTCGCGCCGGAGAAGCGTCCGTCGGTGATCAGCGCCACTTTTTCGCCGAGGCCCGCGCCGATGATGTAGGCCGTCGGCGCCAGCATCTCCTGCATGCCGGGGCCGCCCTTCGGGCCCTCGCCGCGGATGACGACCACGTGGCCGGCCTCCACCTTGCCCGCCAGAATGCCCTCGCAGGCCTCCTCCTGGGAATTGAAGCAGATGGCCCTGCCCGTAAACCGAAGCATGGAGGCGTAGACGCCGGCGCGCTTGACGATTGCGCCCTGTTCGGCCAGATTGCCGTGCAGCACGGAGAGCCCGCCGTCTTGGGAATAGGCATTGTCAAAGGTGCGGATGACGTCGGTGTCGGCAATCTCCGCGGCGGCGGCGATTTCGCCGAGCGTGCGGCCGCTGACCGTGACCTTGCCGAGATCCAGCAGCCCGGGCCGCTCCGAGAGGCGCCTGAGGATGCCCGCGATGCCGCCGGCGCGGTCGACGTCGACCATATGGTAGGCGCAGCTGGGCGCCACCTTGCAGACGTGCGGCGTGCGCTTGGAAATCATGTCGATGCGGCGCAGGTCGTAGTCCAGACCCGCCTCATGGGCGAAAGCCAGCGTATGGAGCACCGTATTGGAGCTGCCGCCCATGGCCATGTCGAGCGCAAAGGCATTGTCGATCGCCGAGGCGTCGACGATGTCGCGGGGCAGGGGGCCGTTGGCCTTCGCCATCGCGACGATGCGGCGCGCGGCCTCCTTCCAGAGCTCCCTGCGGCGCGGATCGACCGCCGGAATGGTCCCGTTGCCGGGCAGCGCCAGGCCGAGCACCTCGCAGAGGCAGTTCATCGAATTGGCCGTGAACATTCCAGAGCAGGAACCGCAGCCGGGGCAGGAGGTCTTCTCGATGGCGTCGAGCTGGTCTTCGGAGATCTTGCCGTTCTTGTACTCCGCCACGGCCTCAAAGACCGTATTCAGGTCGGAGTCCCGGCCCGTCACCGGATTTTTGCCCGGCAGCATCGGGCCGCCGGAGGCAAAGACCGTCGGAATGTTCACCCGCAGGGCCGCCAGCACCATGCCCGGCACGATCTTGTCGCAGTTGGGGATGCAGATCACGCCGTCGAAGCAGTGCGCGCGCAGCATCGTCTCGACCGTGTCGGCAATCAGCTCGCGGCTCGGCAGCGACATTTTCATGCCCTGATGGCCCATCGCGATGCCGTCGCAGACCGCAATCGTGTCAAATTCAAAGGGAACGCCGCCCGCGGCGCGGATCTCGGCCTTGATCAGCTCGTTGACCTCGCGGAGGTGGCAGTGCCCGGGCACAATGTCGGTGTAGGACGAGCAGACCGCGATAAAAGGTTTGCCGAAATCCTCCGACTGCACGCCGGTGGCACGGAGGAGGGAACGGTGGGGGGCCTTCTGGTAGCCCGCTTTGATGGTATCGCTGCGCATAATCTGAAACTCCTTGCCGCACGTTTCCGAGGGTGCGGATTGCGGGATTGTAGCATAAACGGCGCCCCCGGCGGCAGACCGCGCCCCGGCGCGGCACCGCCTGCGCCGCCGCCGGAGACGGGGTATCCGTACGGGCCGGAGAGGGCGTGCCGACCCGGCTCCGGCCCAAAAGCGACCCCGGACGGGGTAAATCCGGACCTCGGGAGTGCCGAAGTCTGACCTCTTGGGCTATAGCCGTAGCCGCTCTTGGGCTATAGCCGTAGCACTCCTTGGGCTATAGCCGTAGCCTTTCTTGGGCTATAGCCGTAGCGGTCGCTTTTGGCCCCGGCCGGGGTCGGAGTGTGGTATAATCGGGGTGCCCGGTGGGGAAACGTGAGGTCGCGTCGGGGCAGGTCCGGGGACCTGACCTGCGCGGCACGCCGTACCGGGGTACCGTCAGGGAGACAGAAGAATGTCCGAAAACGCAGCGCAGAAAGGGGCGGCCGCGGCCGCCAAGACGAAGAAGCACGCCAATTACGCCCGGCTGCACGATGCCGGCGGGAAGGTTCATCCCCATGAGACCGTCCTCTACCGCTTTGAGACGGGAGCCGGATTTTCGAAGCGCTCGGCCGCGGCGGACGGCCGGAGCGCCCATGCCGTCATCGTACCGCGCAAGGTTATCCGCACCGCAGGTCTGGTGGAGCGCATCGTGCGCATGAGCCGTTCGGCCGACCGGGACCAGGTCGCCAGCGTCATCAACAATCTGATGAAGACCGTCGCCGACGAACTGCGCATCGGCAACGCCGTGGTGCTTGACGGCTGGTGCAGCGTCAGGACGTACGTCGAGGGCCGCTTCGACCCGGCGGACCGCAAAGCCGTGCAGCAGAGCAATCTCGAGCCGCGGTGCCGGTTCACCCCCGACTTCCGCAGACGGGTCAACGACGGGGCGCGCCTGGCCTGTACGGACGCGCTGGGCGCGACGACGGTGCGGGTGGACGCCGTGACGGCCCGCCCCGGCGTCCTCTTTGCCGACGGCAACTTCCACGGCGACCACCGGATAACCGCCGGGATCCTCCTGGCCGACGGGGCGGAAGTGCCCTGCCGGGTCCTCCCGAAGCATTCGGCGCGCTCCACGCGCTATGTGTCGGATTGCCTGGAAATCTATCCGCAGACACCGCTGCCCGAGGGTGCGGCAACGCTGGTCCTGAACTGGACCGATGGCAGCGGCGAGGCGCAGGAGGCGCGCTATCCCGTCACGGTACAGGCGTAACGGGATAGCGCCGCAATGTTCGGAAAAGAGACGCGCGCATCATGAAAAATCCGAATTCCGGGGTTCTGCACGCGCGCAATTGTATCGTGGACGGTTCACCAGGTGAAAGCGTGTTAAGGAGGTGAAATGTCAAGCTGTTCGCGCAGGTGCCAAGGGATGACCGAGAGTATTTTCATGCGGCGTTCTCCGTTTTAG
>CALXSH010000025.1 GCA_944391065.1 uncultured Kiritimatiellota bacterium
AAGATTATGCTGTATCACATGCTCGGCAACCTCCCTGAGCCGCCGCTTACCCACAGATTCGTTTGAAGAGGCAAAAAAAGAAACAACTCTTGACATTAATATCATTCAATCCAAACCGTTTGCTATGATCGGCGGATGTGCTTCGGCATATTATTTCCCCGCAATGCAGCAATTTATTATTGGCGGTGTACATTGTGAAAATGCCGGAATTTATTGTGTGCCAGCGAATGGTTGTCTATAACATGGACTATGCCAAAAATGTTTCGCAGTTGACGGTTGAAGTTGCATGATGTTAGGGCGTATTTTAGGAGAATCTTTGCGCAGTGCGTTTGGGAAGACTTGGAAAATGAGCATGGGGTAGGAGCCTTTTTGGGGGAAGAGGCGATAGGTCTGTTTAAACGCGCGGGAGCTTGGTTTGGAGAAGGCGGCGGAGGATTTGAGGCAGGAGGGGCGCAGAAGGCGGTACCGGTGGCGTTTAATGGAGCCTTTCTCCCAAGCACGGCAGGGATGGCAATCGTAGATGGGGCGTATCGGGGCCTTTCTTTCCTTGCCAGCCCTTGACCACTCTATTGTGCAACCTACCGGTCACTCGCCATCCGAAGTGCGCCGTTGTAAGAGTAAATGAGCGTAAAGTGCATTTACTCCTTCCAAAGCGTGGGTCAACTTGAGACCGAAGGTGGCTCTGAGGTGGGTCAGGAGGTGCTTTAGGGCTGATCCGGAGCGTTCAGGAGGTGAAAAGGGTACACTCCCCCTCAGCGAAGCAGGTGTCTTCCTTTTTCGGAACAACTAAATGCGCCGCTGTTTTCGGAATAGGTAAGTGCGCTTCAGGCGCAGGATGAGACTCTCACCTGTTGGCTTAAGCCAGCGCCTCCGTCTGACATGAAGGATGGCCCTGCGTATGCGAACAGGGCAATCCTGAAGGCTGGAGGCAGGTTGTCGCAGAGGAGGAGATGCAACGTTCAGAGGGAGAGGTCGCCGATGAGTTTCCAGCCGAGGGTGTCGCGGACGACTTCAAGGTGACGGTCGGGGAAGATCTCGGGGAGTCGCTTGCGAAGGTGGGTGACCATGGTCTCCTCCCAAGCGGATTGCTGCTCTGGGGAGACGGGGTCGAGGGTGGAGGCGCGGAGGTCGAGACTGTAGCCGGAGCCGTATTCGGAACCGATGCCGGCGGTGAATTTGGCGGAGACGGCGAAGAGACCGGCGTATTGGGGATTGGGGGTGGCGCCGTGGGGGGGACGGGCAGGGTGACGGGTGTATTTGTCGCCTTCGGCAGCCTCGAGGAGGGCATCGATCTCGTCCAGAATGGAGCCGAGTCTGGTTTCGAAGGCTTCGAGGGCCTCATTCCGCATGGGCGGCTCCGACGGCGGGGTGGAGGTAGAGGGGGATGGGGTCGGGTTTGAGGAGGCCGCCGAGTTTGGCGACGGTTTCTTCAAGGCGGGTCGCGTCGGGTCTGACAGGGGTGAAGCCGTAGGCCGCGAGGCGTTCGGCGTCGGGGGAGACCATGTCGGCGGCGGGCAAGAAGCGTTCGCGGGCAAGGAGCCGGAAGTCACCGTCTTGGAGGATGGCGTCAGGGGTGACGCGGTAGCGGACGGACCAGAGGGTGTTGCGACGGGCGTCGCCGATGACGTTGACCTCCTCGCGCCCGGAGCAAAGGGCGAGGTGGGCGGCGGAGGGGTAGCCGCAGACGGGGAGGCGCCACCCGAGGCCGAGGCCTTGGAGGCAGGCAATGGCGCCGCGGATGCCGGCGAAGGAACCGGGACCGAGACCGACGGCGAGGCGTTCGGGGACGGTGCCGGCGAGGAGGTCTCGGAGGACGGTGGGCCAGCCGTCGGCGTGGCCGGGAAGGAGAATGGTACGGCCGTCGTAGGCTATGAGGGTGTCGGCGAAGGCGCGTTCGAGGATGAGGGTTTTCATCAGAAGATGCCTTTCAGGAGGGTGAGGATGCCCTGGCGCCAGAGGACGCGGTGGGTGGTGCCGTGCTGGCCGCGGAAGCGGTCGAGGTTGCCGACATACCAGCGGTAGTTGCGGAGGAGGGCCTGTTCGTTGGAGTAGACGGGTTCCCAGCCGAGTGCGTCGCGGATGCGGCCGACGGAGACGAAGCTTTCCTGTCCGGCCGATTCGTAGACCCAGCGGTAGAGCGGGGAGAGGTGAAGGGCGGAGAGGACGCGGAGGGCAGGGACGGCGAGCCAGGCGGGGATGGCGACGATGCGTTTGCCGTGGCCGGCCGCGTCGAGGACGGCTTGGCAGTCTTCGCGGAGGGTGCGGAAGACGAGGGCGCCGACATTGAAGGTGTCCCGGACGGCGGAGACAGGTTTGGTGAGGGCCAGGAGAATGGCAGAGCATAGGTCCTCGACGTCGAGAAGCTGGTAGAGATTGTCGCCGCCGCCGATGAGGGGGAAGTTGTGGCCGGTGTAGGCCCAGTCGTAGAGGAGGGCGAAGACGCCGAGGCGTTCGGGACCGACAAAGGATTTGGGGCGGATGATGGTGACGGCGAAGGCGTCGGAGTCGAGGGCACGGACGATGCCTTCGGCGATGATTTTGCTTTCGCCGTAGGGCCCGACGCCTTCGAGGCGGTCATTCTCGGTGATGGGGCGGTGGTTGGGGATGCCGTAGACGGCGGTGGAGGAGATGTAGACAAAGCGGCTGACGCCGGCGGCCCGCGCCTCTTCGGCGACGATGCGGGCGCCGTCGACGTCGGTGGAGCGGATTTCGGCTTCGGGGCAAAGGGGCAGAGCGGCGGCGCAGTGGACGACGGCGTCGCAGCCCGCCATGAGGTTGCGGACGGCGTCGCGGTCGCGGACGTCACCGATGACGGCTTTGATACGGGAATCGTCGGCTTCGGGGTAGGCGAAGGGTTCCAGGTCCATAGAACGGACCGATCCGACGCCTTCGCGCAGAAGACGCCGGATCAGGTTGATGCCCAGGAAGCCGGAGCCGCCGGTGACGAGGACTGTCTTCATCGTCAGACGCGGTCGGAGAGGGGCTTGTAGGGCAGGTAGTAACCGCTGACGGCCTTAAAGGCGGGACGGACGATCGGACCGCCGTTGACAAGCTCTTCGAGGCGGTGGGCGCACCAGCCGACGACGCGGGAGATGGCGAAGAGGGGTGTGTAGAGGTCCATCGGGATGTTAAGCATGTCGTAGACGAATCCGGAGTAGAAGTCGACGTTCGCGCAGAGCTCTTTCTTGCGTTCGCGGCCTTCGTTGAAGACGGCGGGCCCAATGCGGTCGATGGTTTCGTAGAGGCGGAATTCGTCCATGCGGTCCTTGCTCTCGGCGAGTTCGCGGGCCTTCTCCTTAAGCAGGACGGCACGGGGATCGGAGAGGGTGTAGACGGCGTGGCCGAGGCCGTAGATGAGGCCCGAACCGTCGCCGGCTTCCTTGCGGAGAATCCTGCGGAGATAGTCGGCGATGGCCTTTTCGTCGGTCCAGTCCTCGAGGGCATCCTTGATTTCATCCATCTGATGCATGACGCGGATATTGGCACCGCCGTGACGGGGGCCCTTGAGGGAGAGGGTGGCGGCCGCGATGGCCGAGTAGGTGTCGGTCGCGGCGGAAGTGACGACGTGCGTGGTGAAGGCGGAGTTGTTACCGCCGCCGTGCTCGGCGTGGAGGACGAGACAGAGGTCGAGGAGTTCGGCCTCAAGCGGGGTATAGGCGGCGTCCTCGCGTATCATCGTCAGGAAGTTCTCGGCCGTGGAGCGGCCGGGGACGGGATTGCGGATGAAGAGGGATTCGCCGTGGTAGTAGTGCATCTTGGCCTGGTAGGCGTAGGCCGCCATGGCCGAGAACTGCGCGATGAGATCGATGCTCTGACGGAGCACGGAGGGAATCGTGATGGCGTCCGGCGTCTCGTCGTCGCTGTAGGCCGCCAGAACGGAGCGCGCGAGCGAGTTCATGATGTCGCGGCTGGGTTCGCGGATGATCTTCTCCAGCAGGGGGTAGGGGAGGGTGCGGCGGGAATCGAGAACGTCGCACCACTCCTTCAGTTCGGCGGGAGTGGGGAGGTAACCGAAGAGGAGGAGGAAAGCGGTTTCTTCGAAGCCGGGGCGTTTTTCCTTCTGGAAGCCGTGGACCAGATCCTGCACGTCGATGCCGCGGAAGTACTGGACACCGTCGACGGGGACGATTTCGTTTTCGGAGACGACGTAGCCGTGAACCGAGCCGACGCGCGTCAGCCCGACCAGAACGCCGGAGCCGTCTTCGTTGCGAAGGCCGCGCTTGACGTTGTACTTGGCGTACAGCTTGGGATCAATGACGGCGCAGGCGCGGGACTTCTCTTCGTATTTGGCTAGGAGCTCGGCGTTGAGAACGCTTCCGGAGGTCAGTTCGGGGGTTGCTTTCCTGTTGCGTGTAACCATTGCTCTATCGCTCCTTTTCGCGGTGGGGTGCGGTCTTTCGGGTTATAAATGGTGACGAATTCTACCACAACGCAACAGCAATTGAAACGTTTAAAGCGTCGACAATGCCTATCTTCCGTCACCCGGGTCACAGGGGCGCGCCGCGGCGGTGCCGACAGCCGCCGTCGCGCGGTGTGCGAAGGGAATCGTGGGCGGCCCGGCGGGCGGCCCTATGTTATAATGTCACGCATGAATATCGAAGAACAGGCGATACGTTATCTCTTTCAGTCCGATCCCGAGACGGTGTACTGCGTTCCGGCCATCATCAAGACCCTCGGCCTCCGCGGCAAGGCTGCCAAGCGGTTGGTGCCGCTTCTGCGCGAAATGGTGCGCACGGGGGAATTGATCGAGAAGCGCCGCGGCTATTACCGCGCCGGCCGCGGGGTGGGGATGCTCACCGGCACGCTGCGCATGACCCGAAGCGGCGCCGGCATCGTGACCGACGAGGCGACGGGACAGAGTGTCTTCGTCGAGGCCCGTGACGTCGGCAAGGCGATGCAGGGCGACCGCGTGACGGTTTCGTACCGTCCCGGCGATCGCACCGATCCCGTGGGCGTCATCCGTTCCGTCGACGAATCGGCCGCCCGTGACGTGGTGGGCACGGTACGCGTCTGTAACGGCCGCTGGACCGTTTCGCCGCTCAATCCCGTTTACCGTTCCGACTTCCTGCTGCCCGCCCCCGGCAAGGCGTTGCCCGGCGACCGCGTGGTCGTGCGCATTTCGCGCGAGCATATGGCCGGGGACCGTCTGACGGCCGAATTGGTCGAGATCATCGGGCCGGAGGACAAGCCCTCGCTCGATACCTTGGCCGTGATGCGTCAGTACGACCTTCCGGAGAGCTTCCCGGCCGAGGCGATGGCCGAATCCGAGACGGTGGCCGCGCTGCTGAATCAGCCTGGCGAACGCCTTGATCTCCGTGACCGCTTCATTCTGACCGTCGATCCGGCGACGGCGCGTGATTACGACGACGCGCTCTCGCTTGAGCACGACGCCGACGGCAACCGCGTTCTGGGCGTGCATATCGCCGACGTGAGCCATTTCGTGCGGCCCGGCAGCGCGCTGGACCGCGAGGCCTACCGCCGCGGGACGAGCGTTTATTTCGTTGACCGTGTGGTGCCGATGCTGCCTGAGCAGCTCTCCAACAGCGTTTGCTCGCTCCAGCCCAACGAGGACCGTTTGGCCTTCTCCGTCTTTCTGACCTATGACCGCAATGGCCGCTGCGTCGGCCGGCGCATGGCCAAATCCGTGATCCGTTCCAAGCAGCGTCTGACCTATGAGGAGGCGATGGCCCTGATCGAGGACCGCCCGACCGAGGTACTCTTCGGGCCGCTTGACCCGCGCACGGCCCCGACGCTCAAGGAGCTCCTGGACCTCACCCGTCAGCTCAAGCGTATCCGCGAGCGCAATGCCGCCTTGGAGATGGCGTCGCAGGAGGTTGAGATCGAACTTGACAAGGACGGCCGCATGACCGGCATCCACGCGGCCTGCAACGACGAATCGCATCAGCTGATCGAGAACTGCATGGTGGCGGCCAATGAGGCCGTGGCCGAACTCCTGCTGACCCATCAGGTCGCCATTCTTTCGCGTCTCCACGAGGCGCCTGACGACGAAAAGATCGCCAAGGCCGAGCTGGAACTGCGCAAGCTCGGGTTGCGTCCGCGCAATCTGCGCGAACCCAAGGAGATGGCGGCGCTGCTGCGCGAGACGGCCGACCATCCGCTACGCTATCATATCCATATGATCGTGCTGCGTTCTCTCAAGCGTGCCATCTACTCAGCTAAGCAGCACGGCCACTTCGGTCTGGCACTGACCTACTATTCGCACTTCACCTCGCCGATCCGCCGTTATCCCGACCTCGTGCTGCACCGCCAGCTGGCCGATTATCTGACGCCGGGCGGCAAGGGCGGACGGCTTGACCAAGGTTATCTCGACCGCGTCGCGGCCCGTGCCACGGACCGCGAGAGCATCGCCGACGAGGCCGAGCGCGCCCTGACGGAGATCAAGAAGTACCGCTTCCTCCAGCAGCAGCTCGACGAGGGCAAGCCGCAGGAGTACGAAGCCGTGGTGGTCTCGACCAAGAGTTTCGGTTTCTTCGTCGATGTCATTGACCTGCAGGTCTCCGGCATGGTCCACATCGCCAACATCTCCAAGAAGTTCGTTGACTTCGATCCGGTCACCGAGACCCTCTCGGCCGGCAAACTGAAGATCCGCACCGGCATGACGCTGCGCGTCTATGTCGCCAAGGTCGACTTCCCGGCCCGCCGTCTTGATTTCGCCTATGTGCAGGGAACGGCCAAGGACCTCTGGAACGGCGGCAAGCATGCCGAGGAAAACCGCCGCGCGGCCATCGCCAAGGAACGCGGCGGCCGCCGCGGACGTCTGCCCAAGGGCGCGTCCAAGAAACAGCCGCGTGTGACCGGGGAGGAATTCACGGAGCGCGCGGAGTCCAAGAAGCCGCGCAAGGCCATGGCTGAGGCGGCCGCTCCCCAAAAGGTTGTGGCGCTCAGGAAACCCCGCAAGACCACCGCCGGGAAGGCCCGGACGACGAAATGAGACGCGCCACCTATCACAACCATACCTTCTTCAGCGACGGTTCGGACAACCCGCAGGAGTTTCTCCGGCAGGCCCGCGAGCAGCACGTCGACGTCCTTGGTTTCGCCGACCACTATTACCGTGAAAGCGCCGAGGCAACGACGGCCCCCGAATGGGCCATGCAGCCGCAGAATCTTGAGACCTATTACCGCACGCTGGAGCATCTCCGGACCTCGACGAAGGACGTGGAAATTCGCATTGGGCTTGAATTCGACTGGCTGGACGGTTCGGCTGCCTGGTTGGTCCGTCCGGCTTCGGACCCGCGTCTGGACTACGCCATCGGGTCGGTGCACTATGTCGGCAAGGACAGCATCGATTCCACCCGCGACTTCTGGATGCCGCTGCCGCAGAACGAACGGAATGAGATCATCTGCCGTTACTGGAAGGCCGTACGCGAGATGGCCGAGAGCGGCCTCTTCGACATCGCCGGGCACCTGGATCTCGTGAAGAAGTTCGCCGTCTATCCGACCTGTGACGTGACGCCTCTGGTGCGCGACGCGCTGGATGCCATCAAGGCCGCGGACATGGCCATCGAACTCAACACGTCGGGGTGGAGTAAGGAGTGCCGCGAGTGCTATCCGAGTGAGGCCATTCTGCGGGCGGCCTTTCACCGTGAAATCCCGGTGACGCTGTCGGCCGATGCCCACCGTGCCGTCAATCTGCGGGCCCACTTCGCCCGCGGCACGGATATGCTCAAACGTGTCGGGTACCGTGAAATTGCCCGTTTCGAGAAGCGCGAACGGATCTTGGAGCCCCTGGACTGAGGTTTTGCCGGCGGCTCCGCATGGAAGATAAGGAAATACCGTAATGCTTTCAGTTTTGACGATTGCCTGTTTTGTGATTGCGGCCGTGTTGCTGTTCAGCCTAGCGGTCTTTATTCATGAGGCCGGTCACTTCGTGGTGGCCCGCCTGCTCGGCATGCGTGCCGACGTCTTCTCCATTGGGTTCGGCCCGGCGATCTGGAAGCGCAAGATCGGGGAGACCGAGTACCGCGTCTCCGCCATTCCCTTCGGCGGCTACGTCTCCCTGCCGCAGTTGGATCCCGAAGGAATGAAGCGCATTCAGGGCGGCACCGAGATCACCCTTCCGCCGGCGCCGCCGTGGAAGCGCATTCTCGTGGCCGTGGCCGGTCCGATGGGCAATACCGTCCTTGCCGTCCTCTGTGCTGCGGCCATCAGCTGGCTCTCCCCGCCGGAAGCAACGGGCTCCAGCACCGAAATCGGCCTTGTCGAGGAGGGCTCCTCCGCCGACCTAGCCGGGTTGGAACGGGGTGACCGCATCGTGGCCGTCAACGGCACCGCGGTGCGGACATGGGAAGATTATCTGACAGAATGCTACCTCTCCGGCACCGAAGGCGACACCGTGATGCTAACCGTCGAACGTGAAGGGGAGACGGTGACGGCTAAACCCATTCTGGATGAATCCATTGGTGAAGGCTTCTTTACCGTCGGTGGCATTGTCCGCGGTCCGCTCCTGATCTGTATCGGTAAGGTGAGCGAGGGGTCTCCGGCGTCTGAGGCCGGCATACAGCCCGGTGAGATCGTCACGGCCGTTGACGGCAAGCGGATGGAAGACGTCGAACAGCTGACCAATCGCGACAATCCCGCCCAGGACGTGACGCTGACGCTGACGGCTCCTGACGGCTCCGAGCGGACCGTTACTCTGACGCCCCGAGTGCTCCCCGGGAGCGAGGACACCGTGCCCCGTCTGGGCGTCATCCTGGCGCACGCCTATAACCGCAATTTCCAGTGGATGGCCGAACGCGGCATCGGCGCCCAGCTCTGGGCCGACGCCTCCGGTATCTTCCGCGTGCTGGAGGCGCTGACGGCGCCCAAGGCAGAGGGCGAGACGGCCCGCGCGGCCAGGGGCCTTGGCGGCCCGCTGATGATTTTCACTCTCTTCTTCCAGGTCGTGCAAGCGGGGCTCTGGGCCAGCCTTGGCTTTGTCCGCCTGATTTGCGTCAATCTGGCCATCCTCAATCTTCTGCCGATTCCTGTGCTGGACGGCGGCCACATCCTCTTCGCGCTCTTCGCGATGATTTTCCGTCGGGAGATCAGTCCGCGCGTGGTGGCCTGGGTGACCAATGTTTTTGCCTTCGCGCTGATCGCTCTGATGTTGCTCTTGGTCTACCGTGACACACTGCGGTTCTTCTGATAGGAGAGGGGATACGATGACGTTGCGTAACCAAACCCGGCAGATTCATATCGGCCCCGTCGCCGTCGGCGGCGGGGCTCCCGTCTCGGTACAGACGATGGCCGACGTCCCGACTTGGGATGTGAAGGCCGTCCGCCACGAAATCGACCGCGCCGCCGACTTGGGATGCGATCTCTTCCGCGTGGCCGTCCCCGATATGCGCGCGGCCGACGCGCTGAAGGAACTCTGCGCCGTCAGCCGTCTGCCGCTGATTGCCGACATTCATTTTGACAGCCGCCTGGCCATCGCCGCCATCGAGAATGGCATCTCGGCCCTCCGCATCAATCCCGGCAACATCGGGAACCGCGAAAAGGTCCGTTCCGTCGTCGAGGCCGCCCGTCCGCGGCGCATTCCGATCCGCATCGGGGTCAACGGCGGTTCGCTCGAGAAACCGTTGCTGGAGAAGTATGGCTCCGTCACGGCGGAGGCCTTGGTCGAGAGCGCCCTCGGCCATGTCCGTCTGCTGGAGGAATTCGACTACCGCGAAATTAAGATTTCCGTCAAGGCCTCCGATATCCCCCGCACTCTTGCGGCCTACCGACTGCTTGCCGAAAAGACCGACTATCCCCTTCATCTCGGCCTGACCGAGGCCGGCACCCTCCGCCGTGGCACGGTTACGAGCGCCATCGCCCTCTCGGCCCTGCTCAATGAAGGCCTCGGTGACACGATGCGCGTCTCGCTGACGGCTCCGATCGATGAGGAAATCCGCGTCGGCATCGAGATCCTCCGGGCATGCGGGCTTCGCGCGCCAGGCGCTTGGGTGACCTCCTGCCCGACCTGCGGCCGGACCCAAGTCAATGTCCGCGAGGCGGCCGAAGCCGTTTCCGACGCTCTCGAATCCTTCTACCGCGACCATCCCGAGGCCCGCCGCATCCATGTGGCCGTGATGGGGTGCGTGGTCAACGGGCCCGGCGAGGCCCGCGGCGCCGACATCGCGCTCTGCGGCGGCAAGGGCGTCTTCGCCATCTACCGCAAGGGCGAACATCTGAAGACGCTGCCAGAAGCGGAAGCCGTCGCGACGCTGCTCGATATGGTTGAGCGTGAGGCGCTCGCATGAGACAGGCCGCCGTGAGGCCGCTCGTCATTACGCCGACCTACAATGAGGCCGAGAATCTCGCCGCCTTCCTGAAAGGTGTCCGTCTCTCGCTGCCTGCGGCCGACATCCTCGTAGCCGACGACAGCTCGCCTGACGGAACGGCCGCTCTCGCCGTTCGCGCCGCTGCCGAGGATGGTCGTGTCCGTGTGCTGATCCGTGCCCGAAAGGAGGGGCTCGGGCGGGCTTATGCGGAGGCCTTTGCCTGGGCGCTTCGCCGCGACTATACCCATATTATTCAGATGGATGCCGACCTTTCGCACGACCCGGCCGATCTGCCGCGTCTGATGCGGGCGGCCGAGACGGCTGACCTCGTCATCGGGTCGCGTTACAGTCATGGACTGCGCGTCCTGAATTGGCCCCTGCGCCGACTGGTGCTCAGCCGCATGGCGGGACTTTATGTCCGTCTGCTGACGGGGCTGCCGGTGGCCGATCCGACGGCGGGTTATAAGCTCTTCCGCCGCGTGGTGCTGGAGGCCGTCGGACCGAAGACCTTTTCCTCCGACGGCTACGCTTTTCAGATTGAGACCTCGCATGCCGCCTGGCGGGCCGGCTTCAAAATCACCGAGGTGCCGATCGTCTTCGCGGACCGCGTGGCCGGCACATCAAAATTAAGCCTCGCCATTGCGGGCGAGGCCATCGGATTGGGAATGCGGCTTTTCTTCCGCAGACTCTTCCGCAGGAAGCGCGCCTAATCAGGCGCGCTTCGTCGCTTTGGCGAGGATGTGCGGCATCGGCGGAGGGGCGGGGGAGAATTCGGCCGGACCAAAACCGGCCTCGGCAAGCCAGCCGTCGAGTTCGCTTTGGGAGAAGACCCAGCCGTTGTCGGTCGTCAGCGCCATATTGACGGCGAAGAGGGCCGAGAAGGCGGGTTTGGTGTGGCTCGCGTCCGTCATCATGTCCAGCACGTAAACTTTGCCGCCCGGACGGAGGGCGTCGGCGGCGCGGCGGAGAATGGAGACAATGGCTTCTGGGGACTCCTGATGGAGGCAACCGAAGAGGGTGACGGCGTCGTAATGTCCAGCGGGATAGACATCGGTATGGTAGTCGCCCGCGTGACACGCAATACGGTCGCCGCAGGGCGCGGTGATTTCCTTCGCGATGGCCGAAATGGCGGGCACGTCCCACGTGTCGACGGTGAGGGACGGATACTGTTTCGCCATCAGCAACGCGTAGGTACCGGGACCGCCGGCAAGATCCAGTACCCGGGAGCCCTTGGGCAGACCGAGGGCCGGAACCACCATCGTGCCGATGCCCATGGCGCGGCCGTGCATGGCCATCGCAAAACGTCGCGTACGGCCCTCATCGTCACCGAGATGGAGGGCGGGCCTCTCGACGGGGGCGCCGGTCCGGGCGAGTTGGGCCAGGCGGGACCAGGCGGGCATGACGTCACGGTTATAGAGAATGGCCTTCGTCAGGTCGTGCGGGGCGCCCGGCACGAGGGCTTGGGCGACGCCGTCGGTCAGCCCGTAGCAGCTGGCATCATCCTTCGTCAGCAGGCCTATGGCGACGGCGGCATCCAGCAACAGGCGGGTGCCGCGGGGCGAGGTGCCCAGCACGTCGGCCAACCGTTCGGCCGTGGGATCGGGCGTGTCGCGGATGGCGCGGCATACGTTGAGTTCGACCACGGCAAAGAGGACGGACGACCCATAAAAGGCGCTGGAGAGATCGACAATCTGGCGGATATCCATGACGTACTTCCGGAATCCCTTATTTGGCGGAGCGGCGGACGCGCCAGTCCTTTTCCATGCCGTAGGGGAAGGCGTGGGGTTTGTAATTGACGATGCGCTCGTTGACCAAGGTGAAGTCGAGGGCGTAGTGGAGCAGGAGCCAGGGGCAATCTTCGCGGAGGATCTCCTGAATCTCGGCCCAGCACTTGCGGACGGTCTCGGGATCGGGACTGCTGACGGCCTTGTCGTAGAGGGCGTCGACCTTCGGATTGACGTAGTCGACGTGGTTCGGACCGGGCGTCCGGTTGCGCGAAAGGAAGAGCTGCGTGAAGGTTTCGGCGTCGGGATAATCGCCAATCCAGCCCATCATGAACATCTGGGCACGGCGGCTCTGAATGCGGTCCATAAGGCCCTGCCAGGTGTTGACGGAGATGTTAAGGTCGATGCCGATCCGGCTGAGGAAGGAGGCCAGGAGTTCCATCGATTCGCGCGTGTCCTGCGTGGCGCTGCCGATCTCAACGGTGAGCTGAAGGCGTTTGCCGGTCGCCGGGTCGATGCCATTGGGGTAGCCGGCCAAGGTCATGAGTTCGCGGGCTTTTTCCAGGTCGAAGGCGTAGGGGAAGGGACTCTTCAGCGTCTCATCGAGGTGGGGCGGCATGACGGAATGGAGCGGTTCGACGCGGCCGCGGTAGTAGTCAATCCAGCGCGGCGAATCGAAGGCCGCGTTGAGGGCCTGGCGCAGGTAGCGGTTGGTGCCCAGCACAGGGTCGTCCATCGAAAGGCCGAGATAGTACACTTTAAGGGTCGGGGAGATGTGCAGGCGGATGCCGCGGCGGATGAGGTCGGGATTGAGCCCGAGCTCGGGATCGATGGCGATATCCATGTTGTTGCGGTCGATCTGCTCAAGGAAGTCGAGCTGCCCCGTGAGCAGCATGAGCCATTGCGTCGTGGCTTCGCGTACAATCAGATAACGGATCGTTTCGAAGGGCACGGTCTCCCCCTCAAAGTCGACACCCTTCCACCCGTGCCATTCGGGATTGCGGTCAAAGACGACCTCGTAGTTGCGCCACCAGTTCCGCAGGCGGTAGGGACCGTTGCCGACGGGGTGCTCGGGGAAGGCCTTGCCGTAATAGTCCACGGCTTCCTTCGCCACCGGCACCATGTAGGAAGTCGTGAGGTACCAGAGAAACTGGTTGAAGGGCTCGGTGAGTTCGATGCGGAGCGTGCGGTCATCGAGGGCACGGAGCCCTTCGACGGGAAAGTCATAGTCGGTCGGGCCGTTGCCTTTGGAGGCCTCGGTGAATTCCTTGATACCCTTGATGCGGCTGATGACCCAGCCTCCGGAACTGCCGACCTTGGCGTCGGCAAGACGCTTCCAGCCGTAGACGAAGTCGTGGGCCGTGACTTTGCGGCGTTTGCCGCCGAAGCACGGGTCATCAATGAACCAACTGTCGTCCCGCAGGCGGATGGTGTAGACTTTTCGGTCCTCACTGATTTCCGGCATGGCCTCGGCCGCGGCGGGGATGAGCTTATAGGGGCGCGCCTCGTAGTCGTAGGCCAGCAACGTCTCGTAGGTCAGCATGATTGAACTGCCGGTAATCTGATCGCCGCCAATGGCCGGGTCGATAGTGTTGAGGGCGGCAATGGCCCGTCGGAAGGTCAGGTCCTCGGCCCGGAGCAGCATCGCCGGGATGAAGACCAGCAGGAGAACGAGGAGGCGGAGCGTCTTTTTCATGCGCGGGAATCCAGATAGGCCTTCAGACCGGCCGCGCGGAGTTTGCAGGAGGGGCACTTGCCGCAGCCGTCGCCGGGAATGCCTTCATAGCAGGTCAGCGTGCGGGTGCGGATGTAGTCGAGTTTGCCGAGTCTGTCGGCCAGCGCCCAGGTCTCGGCCTTCGTCATGTGCTGCAGCGGGGCATGGATGACAAATTCGCAGTCCATCGCCAGATTAAGCGTCTGATTCATCGACTTGACGAAGGCTTCGCGGCAGTCTGGATAGCCGCTGAAATCCGCCTCGCCGACGCCGATCATGATGTCGTAGATGCCCTTGCTCTTGGCATAGATCGCGGCCGTCAACAGGAAGAGCGCGTTGCGGCCCTCGACGAAGGTGTTGGGGAAAGGCGCGCCGGGTTCGTGGCCGATGGTCTCGGAACTGTCCATCAGCGCGTTATGGGTGATGTCCTTGTACCAGTCGACGGTGATGACCTTGAAGGAGGCGATATGCTGCTCCTCCGCGATTTCCCGGGCCAGCTTCACCTCAAGGGCATGGCGCTGACCGTAGTTGAAGGTGACGGCGTGGACATTCTCCGCGCCGCGCTCGGCAATGGCTTTGAAGAGACAGGTTGTGGAATCCTGCCCGCCGGAGAAAACGACAAGAATCGGTTTCATGGAACGGAACTCCGTAAATCAGCGGTTGTCGACGCGCTCGGGGGTGAGGTCATGCATCAATAGACGCTGACGGGCGAATTCCTCCCAGCGCGTGGTTGGGCGGCCGTAGTTGGCAAAAGGGTCAATGCTGATGCCGCCGCGAGGCAAAAACTTGCCCCAGACCTCGATATAGCGGGGCGACATCAGTTTGATCAGGTCCTTCATGATGATGTTGACGCAGTCTTCATGGAAGGCCCCATGGTTGCGGAAGCCGAAGAGATACAGCTTGAGCGACTTGCTCTCCACCATCTTCTGGTCCGGAATGTAGGAAATGTAAATCGTCGCGAAGTCGGGCTGTCCGGTAATCGGGCAGAGCGAGGTGAACTCGGGGCAGTTGAACTTGACCCAGTAATCGTTCTCGCGGTGACGGTTGTCGAAGGTCTCCAGCACCGCCGGCGTATATTTGTCACTGTAGACGGTGGTCTTCGCTCCAAGGAGGGTGAGACCGCGGGTCTGCGGACCGACGTCCTGCGGCAAAGCCTGCTGGGACTGCTGAGCCTGGGTCGGCTGAGGCTTGAGCTGTTCGGCGGGCTGAGGCTGTTGAGGCGCGGGCTGCTGCGCGGGAGCGGGCTGTTCGGCGCGCGGGGCGGGCTGTTCGGCGCGCGGGGCGCGACGGGCGCGACGGTTGCTGCGCGGCACACGCTGTGCGCCATGTGACTCGCTTCGCTCGCCTGTGATGCCCTCTGGTCGATCGTGACGCTCTTCGTTCGTTGGGGACTCGCTGCGCTCGTTTGTGACGGCCGACACTTCAGGAGTGGCCTGTGCTTCGGGAGCGGGGCGTTGACGGGAGGGGCGCGCGGCACGGCGCACGGGCGGCTGGGGACGTTGTTCGTTCATAGCACCCTAGTATAGCATGACAGGCGGTGCAGTGGGGGATTGTGCTATACTTCCTCCCGTCCAATGAAAGGAATACCACACATGTCCAAACGTCCCGTCTGTCTGATTATCCGCGACGGCTGGGGAATGAACCCCCGCTTCGAAGGCAACTCCGTTTTCAACGCCAAGACGCCCGTGATTGACCGTCTGCGCGCCCGTTATCCCTGGTGCCGCATCGAATGCTCCGGCGAACCGGTCGGCCTTCCCGACGGGTACCAAGGCTCCTCCGAAGTCGGCCATCTCAACATGGGTGCCGGCCGCATCGTCGAGCAGGAGCTTAAGCGCATTGATGACGGCCTCAAAAGCGGCGAACTTTTCAAGAGCCCGAAGTGGGAAGCGCTGATTGCCAACTGGAAGAAATACGCCTCCCAGCTCCACCTCATGGGCCTGCTGCAGGACGAGGGCGTCCACGCCCACCAGGAGCACCTCTTCAAAATCATGAAGCGCGCCCGCCAGGAATACCCCGAAGGCCGCATCGTCATTCATCCCTTCCTCGACGGCCGTGACACGCCCCCGCGCTCCACGCTCGAGTACCTCGCCAAGCTCGGCACCGTCATGGCCGAAGTCGGTAACTGCGTCATCGGCACGGCCATGGGCCGCTACTACGGCATGGACCGTTCCAAGAACTGGGCCCTGACCTCCGAAGCCTATGAGTGCATCGTCGCCGCCAAGGGCAAGGCCTACGCCACGGTCGAGGAGGCCGTCCGCGACGCTTATGACAATCTCAAGACCCCCGACGGCACCGAGATGACCGATGAGTACATCCCCTGCGCCGTCATCGGTGACTACAAGGGTGTCTGCGACGGCGACTCCGTCATGCATACCAACTACCGCCAGGACCGCGCCATCCAGCTCACACAAGCCTTCGTCTGCGACGACTACGCCGGCACGCGCTCCGTCCGCCCGAAGGTCGTCTTCCTTGGTTTCACCCGCTACTGGGACGAATTCGAGGACTACCTCCTCGGCGCTATGGGCGGCGACGGCGGCATGGACATGCTGCTCGGCGAGGTCGTCTCCAAGGCCGGCATCCGCCAGCTCCGCATCGCCGAAACCCAGAAGTTCCGTCATGTCACCTCTTTCTTCAACGGCAAGAGCACCAAGCCCTATCCCGGTGAGGATCAGGTCGACGTTCCCAGCCGCTTCGATCCGGCCACCTTCGCCTCGCACCCCGAGATGGAGGCCTACAACGTCACGGCCGAACTCCTGAAGCGCCTGGAGGACAATCCCTACGGCTTCATCGTCGTGAACTACGCCAACTGCGACATGGTCGGTCACACCGGCGACCTCGGCGCCGCGACCAAGGCCGTCGAAATCGTCGATGCGTGCGTCGGCAAGGTCCTCGACCGTCTCATGGAGCTCGACGCCCACGTGCTGATTACCGCCGACCACGGCAACGCCGAACAGATGGTCGACTACGCCACCGGCATGCCGAAGACCTCGCACACCCTCAACAAAGTCGAGTGCATCTACGTCGCCAAGGATGCCGACAAGCGCACCATGCGCCCTGACGGCAAACTCTCTGACATCGCGGTCACCTGCCTGGACCTTCTCGGTCTTGAGAAGCCCGCGCAGATGACGGCCGACGACCTCTTCGTCTGAGCCGCTGCCGAACAGCGACAAACAAAAGCGGGAGCGATCATCCGATCGCTCCCGCTTTTTTTGTGCTCCCGAGGCCCCTTCGCCCTCAGGGCGCCGCCGCGTTGCCGCTTAGCAGGAGGTCAAGCACCGTCCGCCGCGGTCCCGGCAGCAGATCGAGATGACCGCAGAGAAAGAGCCCCAGAAAGCGCCGCAGCCCGAAGATACCGGGGAAGGGTTCGGGACGGCCCAGGTCGTCGGTCCGTTCCGAGGCGACGGCTGCCTCCAACGTCTCGGCAAGGCTGTGAGTCAGGAAGAAGGCAAAGAGTTCCGGGATGTCCCGATGCAACCGGATGGAATCCGGTTTGATCAGACGGCTCGGCCGGTGCTCGCAGTAAAAGCGCCCCTCCTCGAGGGAGAAGTCGGCCGAAGGCTGCCCGCCGCAGGCCACGCAGAGGGTAAAGTCGGGCATCAGGCCCGTCACCCGGAGGAGAACGCTCTCGAACCAGAGCAGTGCCAGCGGCACGAAGGCTTTCGGGCAGTCGCCCAAGCGGTCAAGGAGTTCCGTCAGATGGGCATAGAGGGCCGCGTTCGGCAGATTGTGACGGGCCGTCCGCAGCGTCAGATCACAGGCATAGTCGGCCGCAGCGGCCGCCCGCCAGCCTTTCCGCAACGCCTCACGGAAGGTGACAGGGACGCATTCGCGGATGTGATGGACGCCGTTTCGGTCGTGGGCATAGTAGACCAGCTCGCAGGTGTAGGCGACGTCATAGCACCCCAGAAAACCGCTCTTCGTCCGCTGTCCGCCCTTGATGGGCGTGGTGATACAGCCATGGTCACGCGTCATCCACGTGACCATATGGGAGGTCTTCGAGAAGGGCCTGACATTCAGGCAGACGGCCTCATCCTTCAGAAAGAGGACGGAGGCCGCGTCACTTCTGCTGGGCCTTGTAGTCCCGTTCATAGATCTCCATCCACTCGTCAAAGGCCAGATCGAGGTAATCCGGCGCGACGGCGGAGACGTGGGGCAATAGGAAACAGCGCTCGGTGTGGAGGAGCTGACCGTCAGCGGGGTAGGGTTCCTCCGAGGCGACATCGAGGAAGGCTGCGTGGAGGCGCTTCTCCCGCAGTGCGGCGCTTAGGGCGTCCTCGTCAATCGCGTTGCCGCGGCCGACGTTGATGACGACGGCGTGAGGCGGCAAGAGCGCGAGCCGCTCGGCATTCAGAATCTTATCCGTTTCCGGCGTGGCGGGAAGGGCCAGAAAGAGGGCGTCGGCCGTCGGGAGAAGGCCGTCCAGCTTGTCGAGATTGGCGCGCCGGACGCCCGTGACGCGGACATTCAGCCCCTCCAGGAGGCGGCCGATGTGACGGCCGATGTTGCCGTAGCCCAGAATGACCGCATGGCTTCTGTCCAGCGCCCGAAGGCCTCGGATACCCTCGGGCCACGGCGATTCGGGGGAGCAGAGCCCCAGACCGGGCAAAAGGCCACGGCGGACGGAGAGCAACATCCCGAGCGCCGTCTCGGCCATGCGGCGGCCGTGGAAGGTGCCGTTGGTCAGGCGGATGCGGTCGGGAATGTCGGCGCCCAGCACCTCCTTGCCGGCTGCCGGGGTCGCGATCCACTTCAGGCGGTAAGCAAGGGAACACCACGTCTGCGCGAAATGGTAGGTGATGACGTAGGTGGCCTTGGAGAGGTTCTTCACAAACTCCTCCTGCGATTTGGCGTGGATGATTTCAAGTTCGGGGACGCGGGCGCGCCAGCGCGCGACCTGCTCGTCGGTGGCGGCAAAGTCTTGGACGGGCGGGCGGAGGGAAAACCAAAGCAAGAGAACGGGTTTCATGATGCACTCCTTGTACGGGATCGGGGTTTGAGCCGACGGTCGCGGGTCGACGGAATGTTGAGCTGGGTCCGGTATTTGGCGACGGTGCGGCGCGCGATACGGTAACCCTCGCGTCGGAGGGCCGCACAAAGGGCGCCGTCGGAGAGGGGGGCGGCCTTGTCCTCGCGGTCGACGAGACCGCGGATGGCGGCGCGGATGCGGTGATCCGAAACGGCCTCATCCGAGCCTTCACCGATGCGCGGCACGGCATGGGAGAAGAAGCCGCTGAGCGGCACGGGGACGCGTTTGCCGGGGACGCGGACGGTCTTGTCCTTCACGGCACGCGAGACGGTGCTGGCGCTGCAGCCGAGGACCTCGGCCACGGCACTCTGCCGAAGCGGACGCAGCCATGCCGAATCGCAGCGCCGGCCGAGATAGTCCTGCTGACGGTCGAAAACGGCCTGCGCGACACGCAGCAGGGTCTCGTTGCGTTCCTCGACGGCCGAGACCAACCGCCGCGCAGCCGTCTGCGTCTCGCGGACATAACGCCGTTCGTCCGGCGTCTTCGCGGCCTGACCGGCCCGTTCGATGGCTTCCTCATCCAGGGCGAATACGGGTTGGGTATCGTCCGTCGCGATCGCGATCCAACGGCCTGTCGCGTCGCGGACGGCCGTCAGGTCCGGTGGCGGCAGCGGATCGGTGTGGGCGTAGGCGGAGCCCGGCGCGGGATTGAGCGTCTTCAGATAGGCCAGCGCGTCGCGGTATTCCGACTCCGTGCAACCCAAAAGACGGGTCATCGTCGCCGTCGACTCCACGGGGACGCGGGCCAGGTGGCGGCAGAGGCGCAGATAGAGGGCGCGGTCGGGCAGGACGCGGCTGTCGGCGCGGACCTGCAGCAGCAGACACTCCTGCAGTGTGCGGGCCCCGATCCCGGGCGGATCGAGGGTCTGCAGATCCTTCACGGCCCGTTCGAGCAGCGTCTCGTCGACGGAGAGAATACCGTGATGGAGGACACTCCAGTCGGCCAGAAGCTCGTCCTTGGGCGTGCGGAGATAACCGTCAGGCGCCAGGGAACCGCAGAGAAAGCGGATGAGTTCCTCACTGACCCCGGGCGAACGCGTCAGGGTCGGAATCTGACGCTCGAGATGACCGTAGAGCGTTTCGTCGGCCGTCAGCAGGGAGAGACCGTAGTCGTGGGCCTTCGATTCCTCGCGGAGCCGGTCAGGGTCGGCTTGGTCGCCATACCCCTCGTAGCCGTTATTCAGGTAATCGGGATCCTCAAGCGAATCGTTCGCGGCCGCGGTGGCCTCCCGCAAGGCGTCGAGGGAGACGGTGCCCGCGGGTGGGGCGTATTCGAGGAAGGGGTTCTGTTCGGCAAACTGCCGCAGCCGGATCTGGAGATCCTGCCGCGGCAGCTGGAGGAGTTCGAGACAGCGCCGGGCCTGCATCGACAGGGCCTGGCGCTGGACTTGGGCCGGCGCTTGGACAAGAGCGGCCGTTTGCGTCTGACGGGTGTTCAGACGCAGGTCGGCCGAGTTCAGTCCTGAGCCGTCCATGGTTACGTTAAGCCATCAGGGCCTCGCCGAGCACCTGAGCGGTGTGGGCATCGCCCTTCGCGGCCGTGATGATGGCGGCGGCGAAGGCCTTGAAGGAACCGGGGCCGGCGGCGGTGATGAGGGTGCCGTCGATTGTGACCTCATCGCCCGTGTAGGTCTCGCGGATGCGGTCGATGAGGGGATCGGCCGGATAACCGGTGACCTTGCGCCCATGAATGACGCCGGCGGTCTGCAGCACGATGGCGGGCGCGGCGCAGATGGCGGCGATGCAGCGACCGTCGGCGTCGGCCTTCCGGAGCAATTCGATTACGCGGTCATCGGCGGCGAGGTTCTGCGTGCCGGTCATGCCGCCCGGCAGGATGATGGCATCGTACCCGTCGGGATTGATGTCGGCGAGGCTGACATCGGCCATGACGCGGACACCGTGGGCGCCGCGGACCACCGTCCCTCCGGCGTCCGGTCCTCTGTTGATGGCGCAGAGCGTCACGTCGAGACCGGCGCGGCGCAGAAGGTCGGCCGTACCGAGCGCTTCGATTTCCTCGAAACCGTCGGCAAGAAGCAGAAGATAGGTCATAAGCGTTGTCCTTTCTGTTTGGAATTTATGCAACCATCGTACCAAAAAGGCCAAATGGTCAACATGACGGCGCGTTTTTTTGCGTCGGCGTCAGAACCGGAGGCAGGAGGGGTCGGGGCCGAAGGGATTGCCGTCAGCGGCGTAGGCGCGTGCGCGGCAACCGCGGCAGCGCGCCATGGCTGGACAGTCGCCGCAGCACCCCTCGGTGAGCGGTTCCGTCAGGCGGCGGAAGGTCTCGGAGGCTTCATAGGCGGCGGGAAAATCGCACCCGAAGTCGCGCACGTTGCCGCAGGGAATGTCGAGGAAGCCGCAGGGCTGGAGGTCGCCGACATGGGAGAGAAAGGCGAAGCGGACACCGGCCAGGCATCCGTTGAAGGAGGACTGGCCGGGTTTTGGCCGTCCCGCCGGGGCGGGGAGGCGGCGCATGAACTGCGGGGCGCAGGTGAGGTGAAGGGGCAGGCAGCCCTCGGCGTCGAGTGCCTGAATCTCCGTGAAGCAGGTCTCGGTCTCCGAAGCTGTCAGGCAACGCTCCGTCAGGGCGCGGCCGCGTCCGACGGGGACAAGGAAGAAGAGGTCGAGTCGGGCGGCGCCGAGCGTCCTGGCCAAGTCGCGCATCCGGCGGAGATGGGGCGCGGTGCCTTTGTGGACGGTCGTATTGATCTGGAAGGGAAGGCTGACCCGCTTGGCGAGGCCAATGGTACGCATGGCCCGGTCCCAGGCGCCCGGGACGCCACGGAAGGCATCGTGGCTCCCGGCGTCCGGCCCGTCGAGGCTGACGGAGAGCATTCGGACGCCGGCCTCGCCGAGGGCGCGGAGACGGGCTTCCGTCAGCCCGTGTCCACAGGTGGCCAACGCGCAGGGGAACCCATGGCCGGCCGCGCGGCGGACGAGGAGCTCAAGATCGTCGCGGCAGAGGGCTTCGCCGCCCGTGAAGATAATCAGGGGACGGACGTTGCGCGCAGCAATGGAATCGAGCACGCGGAGCCCCTCGCCCGCAGAGAGCTCGCCGTCATAATCGGTGTCGCGCGACGCGCCTCGGCAGTGGGCGCAGCACATCGGACAGCGCCGCGTCACCTCCCAGGCCAATACGCGCAGGGCCTCGATCATCGGACAAGACTCTCAATGACCGCCATCGTAGCGTCGGTGTCGGAGAAGTCAGGCAGGGTACGCTCGGCTCCGGCGGCCGCGAGTTCCTCCTCCGTGCGCCAACCCGTGGCGACAGCCAGGGCGGGAAGATTGGCCGCGTGGGCGGCTTGGACGTCCTTGGGCGTGTCGCCGACAAGGAGACGGGCCGTCGCGTCGAGGGCCTTGGCGCGGACGCAGGCAAGGCGGGCCAATTCGTCGCGGTCGTGGTGATCGGTGCTGTAGGCGCCGAAGGTGAAGTAGGGACCCAAGCCGCCGTAGATGAGTTTGCCCCACGCGGTGGCGCGGATATTGCCCGTCACGGTGCCGATGAGCCACCCCGCCTCGGTCAGGCGCTTCAGCAGGGCAACGACGCCGGGGCAGAGGACGATGGGCCCATGGCGGAGGCGCGGGTCGAGACGCTTGGTGAGCTCGATGTAGAAGCGTTCCTCATGGGCGGGCGTGGAGATGATGCCGAAGGAGGCGGCCATGGCGCGGATGACGCCGGTGTCGGTGGCGCCGACAAAGGAGACGCCGGAGAAATCGGCCCGATGGCCGTAGGCGACGGCAAAGGCCTCGCCGAAGGCCGGACGGCCGAGGCCGGAGGCTTTGAGGAGGGTTCCGTCGATGTCAAAGAGAATGGCGTTTTTCATAAAGGGGCGTATCAGAGGGTTTCCCACAGCGTGGGGGATGTATGGCGGACGCGGAGGGTGGGCGTCAGCATGACCGTAGCCTGCGGCGTCTCAAGCAGCGTCATCTGCCTGCGCGTCGGGGTATGGCCGAAGCGCTTCAGGAGCCAGCCGCGGAGGGCACGCCGCATCAGGACGGGCGAAGTGCCCTCCTTCAGCCGCAGATGGTGGTCGGCCGCGCTGAGGGTGGCCGCCGCGGTCAGTTCCGCCAGGAAACGGTTCTCCTCGGTCAGATGATCGAGCGAAATGTTGGCGCCGGAGGTAAAGGTTGGCAGCGCCTCGCGCAGCGTGTGACGGATGAGGTTGCGCGGCACGGTGAGGTCGCCGTTGGAGACGTCCTCCATCCACCCGATGCGATGCGCCTTCAGCCAGCGGATCTGGTCGGCGTGGGTCTCGTCCAGCAGCGGCCGGACGACACGGAGTCCCGCGACGGAGGACGCTTCGCCGAACGAGGTCAGCCCCTCAAGTCCGCAGCCTCGCATGAGGCGCAGAATGAGGTTCTCGGCACGGTCGTCGGCATGGTGGGCCAGCATCACCCGTCCGGCCGCGTATTTCGCGAAGAAGGCAAAACGGCAGCGGCGGGCGAAGACCTCCTTCGATTCGTTGGCAGGCTGTGTCTCCGTACAGCGGCCGACGGTCAGGGGAATATGCCGGGCCGCGCAGAGCTCCCGGACAAAGGCCTCCTCCGCGTCGCCGTTTTCGTCGGAGAAGGCATGGTTGAAGTGGAGGGCCGTGACGGGCAGACCGGCTTCCTGAGCCCTGCAGAGCAGCGCCACGGAATCGGCGCCGCCGCTGAGGCCGATCGGCCAGGGTGCTCCGTCGTTCGGAGGGAGACGCATGCGGGTGGGGCTCCTTAAAAAGGAGGGCCACGCCGTCGGCGTGGCCCCCGTTTCGCTCATCAGCCTTCCTGCTTCATCTGCGGGAAGAGGATGACATCGCGGATGACCTCGGTGCCGGTCAGGATCATGACCAGGCGGTCAATGCCCATGCCGAGGCCACCGGTCGGCGGCATGCCGTACTCCAAGGCTTCGACGAAGTCGAGATCCGGCGGTTCGGCGTCGGGGTCGGCCTGGTTGGCGAAGGCCGCGCGCTGGGCGTCAGGGTTGTTCTGCTCGGTGTACCCGGGGCAGAGCTCCTTGCCGGCGACGACGAATTCGAAGACGTCGACGAGGTCGGGATCGTCGGCACAGGCCTTGGCCAGCGGCACGTACTCCTTGGGGATGCGCGTGACAAAGGTCGGCTGGCGGAGGGTCTTCTCAATCAGCTTGTCGTAGACCTCGTGGGAGAGCTTGCCCATGTCGGTGAGCTCAGGGGTGAGCTCCAGACCGGCCTTGGCGGCCTTGGCCTTGGCGGTCTCGAAATCAAGGGAGAACCAGTCCACACCCATCTTCTCACGGATGAGGTCGGCCAGGGCCACCTCGCGGTAGGGAGGCTCGAAATTGAGGATCTCGCCGCTCTCGCCGTAGGGAACCTGACGGGTGCCGAGGACGGTGTCGCAGAGGTAAGGCAGCATCCCCTCGACGATGCGGCGCATCGAGGTGCGGTCGCCGTAGGCCTCGTAGACCTCAAGCACGGTGAATTCGGGGTTGTGCGTGCGGTCGATGCCTTCGTTGCGGAAGTCCTTGCCGAGCTCGAAAATCTTGTCGAAGCCGCCGACGAGGAGGCGCTTGAGGTAGAGCTCGGGGGCGATGCGGAGCACCATCTCGCGGTCGAGGGCGTTGTGATGGGTGACGAAGGGCTTCGCGGCGGCGCCGCCGGCCTGACCCTGCATGATCGGGGTCTCCACCTCGGTGAAGCCGAGATTGGAGAGATAATTGCGGATGCCGAGAATAATCTTGTGGCGCTGGTCGAAGCGGCGGCGGCTCTCGGGATTGGACATCAGGTCAAGGTAACGGCGGCGGTAGCGCTCCTCCATGTCCTGGAGGCCGTGCCACTTCTCCGGAGGCTGACGGACAGCCTTGGAGAGGAGGTCCCAGGCGGCGACGTCGACGGTCTTTTCGCCCGCCTGCGTCGTGAAGAGTGTGCCCTTGACGCCGACGATATCGCCGAGGTCGAGGAGCTTGGCGGCATTGTAGGCTGCCTCACCGACGACGTCGCGCTTCAGGAGAATCTGGAAGGCATCGGAGCCGTCATTGAGATGGATGAAGGTCAGCTTGCCCATGCGACGCTTGGTCATGATGCGGCCGGCAACGGCCACTTCGCGACCCTCCTCGAAGGTGTCGCGGATACCCTTGAGATTGTCGGTGCGGGCAAAGGCGTGACCGTAGGGGGCGTAACCCGCCTCGGCCAGTTTGGCACGGTTCTCAAGGCGCTGGGCGCGGTATTGGTCAGGGGTCTGAGTCTGGGGCTGAGCCATGGTAATCTCCTTACTGCGCCAAGTAGGCGCTGAGACGGGCAGCCAGATTTGCGGGGGTGAAGCCGAAATGTTCGGCGAGCTTGCCGGCAGGACCGGAAGCGCCGAACCCGGTCATGCCGAGTGTGGTGCCGTTGACGCCGACGTAACGTTCCCATCCGAAGGGCGCGGCGGCCTCGACGGCCATGCGCTTGGTGACCGCGGGCGGCAGGACGCTGTCGCGGTACGCGACGCTCTGGCGGTCGAAAAGGTCCCAGCTGGGCAGGGAGACGACGCGGATGTTGCGGCTGTCGGCCTTGGCCGTATCGAGGGCCAGGGAGACTTCGGAACCCGTCGCGATGAGGATGGCGTCAGGAGTCTTGGAGGGATCGCGCTGCCAGAGGACGTAACCGCCGCGGCGGGCGCCGTCGGTCGGATAGAGCGCGGGGTCGAGAACGGGGAGATTCTGGCGGGAGAGGACGAGAACGGTCGGACCGTCCTTGCGTTCCAACGCGATCTGCCAGCCGATAGCCGTTTCGTTGGCGTCGGCCGGACGGAAGACGCAAACGCCGGGCATCATGCGCAGGGCCGGAAGCTGTTCGACCGGCTCGTGGGTGGGGCCGTCCTCGCCGACGGCGAAACTGTCGTGGGTGAAGACGTAGATGACGGGGACGCCCATCAGGGCCGCCACGCGCAGGGCCGGACGGCAGTAGTCGCTGAAAACGAAGAAGGTGCCGCCGAAAATGCGGAAGCCGCCGTGGTTGGCGACGCCGTTCATCACGGCCGCCATCGCGAGTTCGCGGACGCCGAAACGGAAGTTGCGGCCGGAGAAGTCACCCTTGGCGATATCCCTGTACCCATCGAGGTAAGTCATCGTCGAGGGCGCCAGGTCAGCGCTGCCGCCAATCAGCCAGGGAATGACGGGAGCGATGGCGTTGAGGACCTTGCCGGAGGCGACACGGGTCGAAACGGCCTTGGCCGGATCGAAGGTCGGCAGGACGCCGGAGAGGGCAGGCAGGGTGTCATGCTGAGCGGCGGTCCAAGCCGCGGCGAGTGCGGGATCGGCCGCAAAGATGGCGTCGGCCTTGGTCTGCCAGGCGTCACGGACACGCTTCATGGCCGCGACGCGTTCGGCGAAGAGGGCGCGGACGGAATCGGGCACGAAGAAGGTGGCGTCGGGATCGAAGCCGAGGGCCTGCTTGGTGAGGCGGAGCTCGTCGGCACCGAGCGGCGCACCATGGCAGGAGGCGGAGTCGGCCTTGTTGGGCGAACCCTTGCCGATGACGGTGTTGCAAATGACGATGACGGGACGGTCCGAAGTCTCAGCCTCGGTCAGGGCGCGGTCAATGTCGGTCAGGTTGTGACCGTCGCACTCCAAGACCTTCCAGCCGTAACCCTCGAAACGCAGACGGGTATCGTCATTCATCGTGATCGATACACGGCCCTCGATGGAAATCGTGTTGGCGTCGTAGAGAAGGATGAGATTGCTGAGGCCGAGATTGCCGGCGAGCGAGCAGGCTTCGTGGGAGATGCCTTCCTCAAGGTCACCGTCGCCGCAGGTTACCCACGTGCGGTGGCTGACGAGTTCGGCACCGTCCTTATTGTAACGGGCGGCCTGCATGCGTTCGGCGATGGCCATGCCGACAGCCGCGGCAATGCCCTGACCCAGCGGGCCGGTCGTCGTCTCGACGCCGGGAACCACGCCCGCCTCGGGATGACCGGGGGTGATGCTGCCAAGCTGACGGAACTTCTTCAGGTCGTCCATTGTGATGGGGTAACCCGCCAGGTGGAGCAGGGCGTAGAGCAGCGAGGAGGCGTGGCCGCCGGACATGACGAAGCGGTCGCGGTCAGCCCATTGGGTATCCCCGCCGTAGACCTTGAGGTGGCGGAGCCAGAGGACGGCAGCGACGTCCGCCAGGCCCAGCGCGACGCCGGGGTGACCGGAATTGGCAGTCTGGACTTCATCCGCGGCCAGACAGCGGAGTGTGTTTGCGGCGAGCGAGAAAATCTCGGTGTCGGTTTCGTTCATGGTACGGCCTTAGCAAAAAGATGGGTCCCACGAAGGGGCTGAATGGCAGTAAAAAGAATCCCACGATTATAGCGTTTTTCCCTAAAATCCGCAATTTCCCCGTCACAGA
>CALXSH010000026.1 GCA_944391065.1 uncultured Kiritimatiellota bacterium
GGCGTCAAGACTCTACCATGGGCCCGGCGACCTGCCAGAACCTCCGCTTACCCACAAATTCTCTTGAAGAGGCACAAATCAAGACTCTCCAAGAGAAGCTCACCGCCTATCCTCGCCCAACTCAAGCCAAGAAAGGAGCCTAAAATGCGTATCTTTTCAGCCTGGCCCCGCGGCCTGCGTCATTTTACTTGCATTCTTCAGGCTTTTGGTGTCTTTACGAGCGGATGTGAGTAACAGTGGTTGGCCGAGGTAGGACCCCGCCAAGGAGGGCGAGAAAACCGTCAGGGAAGTGGGATGTTAGAGGAAATGTGCATCCCTCTCTCGGGCAGGACTCAATCGCCTCGCTTCGGAACATTGCCTATGTCGGCTCCAAACATTGCTTATTTCCGGCTCGGATATGGGTAATGTCCGCTCTGGATATTACTGATTTCTGACTCGGATATTACTGATTTCTGACTCGGATATTACTGATTCTTGACCCGGATATTGGCAATTCCGATTGGGGCACCGCCAGGCGTGATCAGGCTTCCTGGTCAGTCTTCTCCAGAAGGTCCTTGGTTGGGACACCGATGCGGCTGAAGTGTTCGGGGGCCGTCGTCGCCATGCGGCGCAGAACGCGTTCCACTTGGCGGCTTCCTTGCTGGCCTCGTCTGGGGCGCTCTCGCCGACCGCCGCTGATGCCCCCGCGATACAAAAAACGCCCCGGGAGGGAATTCCCGGGGCGTTTTGTCTCGTGGGGGCTTATGCGTCCTCCGGGATGGTCTCGATCCTGAAGACGTTGATGACGTTGACGTCGGGGCAGCAGAAGGTGCATGCGCCTTGGCTTCCGCCCGGCGGCGTGCCGCCGTAGCGCAGGATGTCGATGTACGGGAAGGCCACGTGCGCCGCCATCGGGCAGAGCCTGCCGCGCTCGGTGTCAAAGTCGAAGGTGTCGCCGATGCGGTGGCCGTGGTGGCAGCCGCAGGGGCCTTTGCGGTCAATCAGGGTGATTTTGATTCTTGGCTTTTTCATGGTCGTTTCGCTCCAGCAGGGCTTCGGTCGGGATGCCCGTGCGCCGGTAACGCTCCGGCGCCCCGGTGCCCGCGCGGCGCAGGGCCCGTTCGACGCGGCGCATTGCGGCCCGCACCGACGCCGGCAGGTCTCCCGTTTCCAGATAGCGGCACAGCGTCACTGCCGCAAAGAGGTCCCCCGTCCCGGGGAAACTTACCGGGATCTCTCGGTAGGGCAGGCAGCGGCACGGGGCTTCCGCCCGCTCGGAAATCGCCGTGCAGCGTTTCGAACGGTCCGCCGTCGGGATGCCCGTGATGACGGCGGAGGGGACGCCGAGGGCGTGCAGTCCGGCCATCAGCGCTTTGGTCTCTTCGGGCGTGTAAGCGCTCCGGACCGGCTGGCCCGTCAGCAGCGAGGCCTCCGTGACGTTGGGCACGATCAGGTCGGCCGCGCCGCAGAGGCGGCGCATCGCCGCCACCGTTCTTTCCGTCACGCTTGCGTAAGGCTTCCCGTCGTCGCCCAGAATCGGGTCCAGGCAGATCCGCGTGCCCGCCGCGCGCAGGCTTTCGCAGTACAGCCTCAGGAATTCCCCCTGGGCCTCGGACGCCACGAAGCCCACGTAGGCCGCGTCGAAACGGATGCCCAGGGCGCGCCAGTGAGCGACCGCGTCCTTCATGAAGGCCGTCGTCTCCTGCAGCGCGAAGGGACCGCACTCCCACGGATTTGACACAAGCGCCGTCGGCAGGACCGATACCTCGCACTTCAGGTGGGCGAGCATCGGCATCATGACCGACAGCGCCACGTTGCCGTAGCACGACAGATCGCCGATGGCCAGAATATGGAGTCTCTCAGATTTCGGTTGCCGCATCGCGGACATGCTCCTTCCCGCTGACGTAAAAGCGCCCCATTGTCGCATACCCGGTCCCGTCCTGCAACAGTGGGCCATGCTTTTGGTACACTTACTTGGTTTATTGCTTGAGTTGCCCAGAAAAAGAGGGTTCGAATATGATGACGATTACCGAGAAGATCCTTGCGCGCGCCGCGGGGAAGGATCATGTGGCTCCTGGTGAGTCGATTTGGGTCAAGGCCGACGTGCTGCTGACGCATGACGTCTGCGGGCCGGGGACGATTGGCGTTTTTCACCGCGAATTCGGCAAGGATGCCAAGGTCTTTTCGAAGGAGGGCGTGGTGATCATGCCCGACCATTACATCCACACCAAGGACGAGAAGGCCCACCGCAACATTGATATCGACCGTCAGTTTGTGCGCGAACAGGGGTTGCCCTATTTCTATGACCCCGGCACGCCGGGCTATGTGGGCGTCTGCCACGTGGGGCTTCCCGAGAAGGGCCACGTCAAGCCGGGCAAGGTCATTTTCGGTACCGATTCGCACACCTGCACGCACGGCGCGCTGGGCGCCTTCGCCACGGGCATCGGCAATACCGACGCCGGTTTCGTCATGGGCACGGGCCGCCTTCTCATCAAGGTACCGCAGACGATCCGCTTCGTGCTCAACGGCAGGCTGCCGCCCTTTGTCACCGCCAAGGACGTGATTCTGCGCATCATCGGCGACATCGGCGTCGACGGGGCGACCTACTGTGCGATGGAATTCTGCGGCGAAGCCATCGACGCAATGAGCGTCGAGGAGCGCATGACCCTCTGCAACATGGCCATCGAGGCCGGCGGCAAGAGCGGCATCATCGCTCCCGACGAGAAGACGCTCGCTTACGTGCGCGAGCACTCCGGCGAACAGGACATCGAGGTCATCACCGGCGACCCGGATGCCCCCGTCCTGGCGACCTACACCTATGACGTCTCGACCTTCGTCCCCTGCGTGGCAAAACCCCACCTGCCCGGCAACTACGCGCCGGCCTCGGCCTGCCGCGACGTGAAGGTCGACCAGGTCTACATCGGGTCCTGCACCGGCGGCAAGACGGAGGACTTCCTCTGGGCCGCGAAGGTGCTCAAGGGCCGCAAGGTCTCCGTCCGCACCTGCCTGGTGCCCGCCACCTGCGCCGTGGCCAAGGCCCTGACCACGCTGACGATCGACGGCCGCACGCTTGAGCAGATCTTCGTCGACGCCGGCTGCGAACCGATTATGCGCCCCTCCTGCGGCGCCTGCCTGGGCGGTCCCGTCGACACCTACGCCCGCACGAAGGGTTCCGAAGTCGTCGTCTCCACGACCAACCGCAACTTCATCGGCCGCATGGGCTCGAAGGACTCCAAGATTTACCTGGCCTCTCCCGCGACGGCCGCCGCGACGGCCGTCGCCGGCCACATTGAGAGCCCGTGGACCGTGCTCGGCATCGACCTGCCTGAGACCCCGCGCGTCATTCCCGAACCCGTGAAGGGCCATCCCCTCCCGCCGCCGCCCGCGACCGAGACGGCCGAGGCCATCCACGAAACCATCTCCGGCAAGGTCTACGTGCTCGGTGACAATATCGACACCGACCTGATTATCCCGACGATGTATCTCAATCTCGTCCCGACCATCCCCGAGGAATACCGCAAGCTCGGTTCGCACGCCCTCGCCGGTCTGCCCGACAGCTATCCCGTCTTCTCTTCCAATCCCGACGGCACCACGCCCTATGCAATCATCGTCGCCGGCAAGAACTTCGGCTGCGGTTCCTCCCGCGAACACGCCCCGATCGCCATCGGCGCCGCGGGCTGCCGCGCGGTCGTGGCCGAGAGCTACGCGCGCATCTACTTCCGCAACGCCGTGGCCAGCGGTGAGGTCTTCCCGCTCGAGACGCCTGTCTCCCTGCAGGACGCCTTCAAGACCGGTGACGAGGCGACCCTCGATCTCGCGGCCGGCACGCTGACGCGCGCCTCTGACGGGCGGGTCTTTCGTCTGTCGGCCTCCGACGCGGTCGCGCCGGTCATCGCCGCGGGCGGTCTCTTCAATTACGCCCGTCGCATGAACATGGCGAAGTAAGGAGGGCTCCGCGTGTCCGGCCGTTTCCGTTTCCTCTGTCTCCTGCCGCTGTTGATGCCCGGGGCCCTGGCCGCCGGGACGGCCGAGGCCTTGGCCTTTGCCGACGGACTCTACCGCCGTGGCCTGCACGCGCAGGCGGCGACGGAGTATCAGTCCTGGCTGAAGGATGTGCCGGAGGCCGACGGCGAAGCGGCCGATGTGCGGTTCCGTCTGGCCGACTGCCTCGAAAAGACCGGCCGTCACGACGCCGCGCGCGAACTCTACCGCGGCATCGCGTCCGTCTGCAAGGGCGAGCGCCGCGCGGCCGCCCAGCTGCGTTTGGCGGCCTCCTGGCTTGAGACGGGCGACGCGAAGGCCGCGCTGCCCGCCCTTGAGGCCCTCGTCACGGCGACCACGGCCTCGCAGGACCTCCGCGACGCCGCGGCCTACCGACTGGGGCTCTGCTATGAGGCGCTGAACCGTCCCGCCGACGCGCGGACCCTCTACGGTCTCCTCGTGCCGCGCGGCGGGGAGTACGCCGGCTTTGCCAGACTCCGCCTGGCGGCCATTGCCGCCGGTACGGGGCGCCATGACGAGGCGCTGACGCTTTACCGCGCCATCGCCGACGATGCCGGCGCCGATGCGGCCCATCGCCGCGAGGCGGCCTTGGTCGGCGGGGCCCTGGCCTATCGGGCCGGCGACTACGGCGCGGCCACGGCCCTTTACGCGCGTCTGGACGACAAGGACCTGGCTGACGCCGGCGCCCTCACGGGCGCGGCCTGGGCCGCCCTGCGCGCCAATCAGCCCGAAAAGGCCCGCGCCTGGCTGGCGGCCGACCGTCTGCGCGATCCCAAGGATGACGACGCCCGCCTCTTCCTGGACGGGTCCGTCGCGGCCGCCCTCAACGGCGATGCCGAGGCCGAGAAGGCCTATGCCGCCCTGCTGAAGGATTTCCCCAATTCCGAATACGCCGCCCCGGCGGCCTATGCCTGGCTGCTGATCCGCCACCGCGCCGGCGATCCGAAGGCCTTCCTTGAGACCTACAAGGCCGTCGCCGGTGTGCTGCCGGCCGACTCGGCTGCGGCCCTTCAGGCGTTGCGCCTCGACGCGGCCGTCCAGGTGCGCGACACCGCGCAGGCCCGTGCCGCGGCTTCGGCCCTCGTGGCCTCCGGCACGCCCGCTCAGGCGGCTGATGCGACCTACCGGCTCGGTTGGCTCGCCCAGCAGCAGGAGGACTGGGCCGCCGCCGGTGACGCCTACCTCCGTGCCGCCACGGCGTGGCCCGGCGCTCCCTGCGTGCCGGCCGCGTCCTACGCCGCCGCCGTCGCCTTCCGCCGCGCGAACAATCCCGACCGCGCCGCTCAGGCGCTCTCGCTGGCCCTGACCTCGGGAGACCCCGCGGTCATCGCGCAGGCCCTGCTCCTGCGCGCCCGGGACGAACTCGCCGAACGAAACACGGCCGCTGCCGCCGCGACCCTCGATGAGTATCTGGGGCGTTTCCCCGACGGGGCCTCCGCCGACGAGGCGCGTTACCTCCGCGGGATGCTCTTCTTCAACGCCCAGGACTGGACGGCCGCGGAGCGCCTGCTCGGTCAGGCCGCGGCCGCGCCCGCGCTGCCCCATGACCGCCGTACAGATGCCGCCGTGCGCCGTGCCCAGGCGCTCCATGCCCTCGGCCGCACCGAGGAAGCGGCCGCGGAGCTGCAGCCGTTGCTCGGGCTTAAGGATGCGGCGCTGCTCAATCCGGCTTATCTCAACTGGTTGGCGGAATTCCAGATGGCCCGCGGCGCTTACGCCGAGGCCGAGGCCGCCGCCCGTACGCTACTGTCCAGCGCGAAGGGCCCGGACGACGCTGTCCTGGCCAACTGGATGATCGGCCGTGCCGCTGAGGCGCAGGGTCAGGACGCGACGGCGTTGGCTGCCTATACGACGGCCCGCGAGGCGTCCGCCGGCCGCGAGACGGCCTACGGCGCTTCGGTTGCCCTCGGCCTCGGACGCCTCGCCGTCCGCCGCGGAGACCTGGCCGCCGCGCGTCAGGCCTATGCGGAGGCCGCCGCCATCCGCGGCGACACGCCCGAAGCCCGCAGGGTCCGCGCCGAGGCCTTTGCCGGTCTTGTCACCGCCTGCCGCGCCACCGATCCCGACGCCACGCTCCGCGCGGCGATGAATCTCATCATCTTCTATGACGACCCCGTCCTTGTGCCCGCGGCCTTCCGCGACGCGGTCGCCGTGCTTCGCGCGCTGGGGAGGCCCGAGGAGGCCAAGACCCTCATTGCCGAATGGAAGGCCCGTTACCCCGAAACCGTACCGGAGGACATTGATGGCGGAGAAGAAAAAGTTCAGGCAGCCGAAGACCTTTGAGGAGGCTTCGCAGCGCCTCGAGGCCTTGGTCAGGATCATGGAGACCGGGCAGATGCCGTTGGATGATATGATCGCGGCTTTTGAGGAGGGCCGCGCCCTCGTGGCCTTCTGCAACGCAAAGCTCTCCGAGGTCCAGCACCGCGTCGAGCTCATCAAGGGCGAAGAGGCCGACGGCTCCATTCTGCGCGAACGTTTCCCGGAGCCGCCCCAGACCTGAGGCCCCTGTGCTATAATGCCCGCATCGCCGCGGGAGCGGCGGTGAACAACGCTTTCCATAAGATAAGACAGGAGAAAATCCCGTGATCGTCGATACCCTTGCCAATGCCGGCTCCTATCCGCTCGGTCCCCGTTTCGAAAAGGCCTTCGCCTGGCTCCGTGATCCGGCCAACGCCAACCTGACCCCCGGCCACTACGTCATCGAGACCGCTCCCGACGGCATCGAGCTCATCTACGCCAATGTCCAGGCCTACGAGACCCGCACGCCTGAGAACTGCCCTCTCGAATATCACCGCGACTACGCCGATATCCAGTACCTCTTCGAGGGCACCGAAGCCATCGGCTACCGTCCCCTGACGGCCGACCTGGCCGAAAAGAAGCCGTACTCCAAAGAGAATGACATCGGCTTTGTCGAAGGCACCGGCACGGCGGTTCCCTTTGCCACGCCCGACACCTTCTTTGTCCTCTTCCCGAGTGACGCCCATGCGCCGGGTCAGCGGACCACGGCCGAGCGCGTGCGCAAGGTCGTTCTGAAGGTCCGTCTCGGCTGATGCGCCGTCTCGGTCTCATCGCCAACCTGACCCGTGAGGGGGCTTTGGCCGGGCTGCGTCTGCTGGCCAGCGAAGCCGCCCGCCGCGGGGTGTCGCTCGTCGTCGACCCGGAGACGGCCGCGGCGCTGCCCGGCCTGGAGACCTGCTCCCCCGGGATTTTCGGCGCGGTTGGCGCCGAGGCTGTCATTGCCCTGGGCGGTGACGGCTCCCTCCTCGCCGCGGCTCACACGCTGGCCGCGGCGGGACTCGACCTGCCCCTCATCGGCCTCAATGTCGGCCGGTTCGGTTATCTCACCGCGGCCAACGAGGACGGCTTCGGCGAAGTCCTTGACGCGCTGGCCGAGGGGCGTTATGTCATCCGCAGCCGTACGGCGCTTGCGGCCGTCCTCACCGCTCCCGACGGTTCCTCCGCCCCGCTTCATGACGCGCTCAATGACTTCGTCGTCTCGCGCGATGGCGGCGGCCACACGCTGACCCTCGATCTGGCGATGGACGGACAGCCTGTGGCCCGTTACACCTGCGACGGCCTCATCGTCGCCACGCCGACCGGCTCCACGGCCTATTCCCTCTCCGTCGGCGGTCCGGTGCTTGTGGCCGGCACGCCTGCCCTGGTGCTGAGCGTCATTGCGCCCCACGCGCTGACGGCCCGCCCCTTGGTCGTGCCCGACACCACGGAGATCCGCGTCCGCCTCGGCCGCGCCGACGGGGCTTCCGTCTACGGTGACGGTTTCCGCGAAGGCCCTCTGCTGCCGGGCGGCGAACTCCGCGTCACCGCCTCCGCGCGCCGCGTCCGCATCGTCGTGCCCGACGGCATGACCCCCTATACCTCGCTCGCGCGCAAACTGGGGTGGGGTGCCGCCTTTACCCGTTGAATTTCCCTTTTCCCGTCTCCCCTCAGAAAGAAGACTCCCATGGACTACATCTCTACTCGCGGTCTCGCTCCCCGGGTCTCCGGCCGGCAGGCCGTGCTGACCGGTCTGGCTCCCGACGGCGGCCTCTATGTGCCGGCCGAACCTCTCGCGCCCCTGGCTCCCCAAGGTTCCTATGCCGCCACGATGGAGGCCATCCTCGGCCGCTTCTTTGACGACACGCCCGAATCGGTCCGTCACGAGGCCGTGACGCGCTCCGTCGCGCGCTTTGCCGCGCCGGACGTCACGCCCCTGCGCGCCTGCGGCGACGACGCCGTCTTTCTGGAACTCTTCCACGGCCCGACGGCGGCCTTCAAAGACGTCGCCCTGACCATTCTTCCCCACCTGATGCGCGACGCGGCCCTCGCCGCCGGCATCGAACGCGTCTGCGTCCTTACCGCCACCAGCGGCGACACCGGCAGCGCGGCCATGGAAGGTTTCGCCGACGTGCCGGGCACGGCCGTGCTGACCTTCTATCCCCAGACGGGCACCTCCGAGATCCAGCGCCGCCAGATGGTCTGCTGCGCGGGCTCCAACGTCACCGCCTGCGCCATCGAGGGTAACTTTGACGACGCCCAGGCCGCGGTCAAGGCCGCCTTCGCCGATCCGACGCTTGCCGCTGAGGCCGCCGCCTCCAAGGCCCTTCTCTCGTCGGCCAACTCCATCAATATCGGCCGCCTCTTCCCTCAGATCTGCTACTACCTCGAGACGGCCGGCCGGCTCGGGCGTCCCTTCGACGTCGTCGTCCCGACGGGTAATTTCGGCAACATCCTCGCCGCCTGGTACGCGCGCCTCCTCGGCGCGCCGATTGAACGTTTCGCGGTCGCCTCCAACGTCAACCGCGTCGTCTGCGACTTCGTCCGCGGCGGCGTCTATGACGCGCGGCGCGACTTTGCCGTGACCAATTCGCCCTCGATGGACATTCTCGTCTCCTCCAACGTCGAGCGCCTCCTCTCGCTGCTCACCGACGGCAATGCCGAGGCCGTGCGCGGGTGGGAATCCCAACTCGCCGCGGACCGCCGTTTTGAGCTCACGCCCGGCGCCACGACACGCCTGAAGCAGCATTTCCGCGCCGGCTGGGCCACGCCCGAGGAGACCGAGACCGCCATCCGCGAGGTCTGGGAGCGCCATCACTACCTGGTCGACCCCCATACCGCCATCGGCTGGAAGGTCGCCCGCGAACTCGGCCTGCGCAATCCCGTCATCGCCGCGACGGCCTCGCCGTGGAAGTTTCCCCGCACCATGCTCCGCGCCATCACCGGCCGCGTGGTCGGCAACGACTTCCGCGCCGCCGAGGAGCTCGCCGTCCTCACGGGCGCGACACCCGTGCTGACGGGGTTGGAGCTGGCCCCCGAACGTCACCGTCGCGTGACGTCGCGCGCCGCCGTGCCCGACACGGTCCGCGCCGTCTTCGGTTTCTGACCGTCCCCGGATGATTCTGCGCCTTCGCCAGGATGCGGCCGCCGGGCTTGCCCTCACGGGTGAGCAGGGCGGCCGGGCCGTCTCTCCGGAAGCCCTTGCCGCTGCCGTGGCGCCTGCCTTCCGCGGGTGGGCTGAGCCTGTGCTCTCGGGGCGCGGTGTCCTGGTCGTGCTCCAGGCCCTTCTGCGCGGCGTACCGATGCCGGACGTCGTACCGGGACCCGACGTCCGGGCCGCGATGGAGGCCTTCCCCGACGTCGCGCGGCTTATCGCCGCGGGGCGCGTCGTCCCCGGCTGCGCCGACGGACGGGCCTTCTGGCGGGTCACCGCCCTCCCGGAGGGACGCGATCCGGCCCTTGTCGACGCCCTTACCGACCTCTGGATGCGCACCGCCGGCAGCACGACGCTCTCCCGCGCGGCCGCCGCCCGCGGCGCCTTCCACACCGAGGCCGACGCCTGGCTCGCCGCCCTCCGTGCACCCGACGCCCGTATGGTCCTCGTCTCGCCGGCCTTTGATGACGCGGTGGCAGCCTGGTCGGCTCCCGTTCTTGTCGCCCGCACGCTCACCATCCGCCTGCGCGCCCTCGGTTCCGAATCGTGGGATTATGTTTTCGGCGAACGCACCCCCGCCAATCTCCTTCAGCTTGGCCAGGCCATCGGCGTGGCGCCGGGCTTGGCCGAACCCCGTCCGTGGGACCGGGCGCGTCTGGAGCGTTTTCTCTGCGACGCCGTGCCCGCCCTCCGCGGCGCCGGCTTCGCCGTGCGTCTCCCCGAAACCCTCGAATGCCAGGTGCCTGAACTCCGTGAGGTCGCCCTTGGTTTTGAAGGCGACACCCTCTCCGTCCGCCGCACCGTCGTCTTTGCCGGACTCGAGCTCTCCCTGGCCGAGGCCGAAGCGCTCGTCGATGCCGGCGATCCTCTCGTCTGCCTCGGCGGCAAATGGGTCTACCTCGACCTCGGTGCCCTGCGGCGCCTGCTGGAGGATGTCCGCCCCGAACCCCTCACCCGCCGCGGCGCCCTGCCCTTGCTTCTGGCGGGCTCCCTCCGCGTCGCGCCCGAGGCCAAGGACGTTCAGGCCTTCCTCCGCGAGATGACCCAGCCGCCCGAGGGGTCCGTGCCGCTCCTCAGCGTCCTGCGCCCCTATCAGGCCCAGGGGGTCTGCTGGATGATGCAGGCCGCCGCCCACGGCCTCGGCGTCTGCCTCGCCGACGACATGGGCCTCGGCAAAACCCTCCAGACCGTCGCCTTCCTCATGACCCGCCCGGGGCCCGCGCTTGTCGTCGCCCCGCTGACCGTCCTGCCCGTCTGGGAACGCGAACTCCGGCGCTTCGCGCCCAACCTGCGCGTTTACCGTCACGACGGTGCAGACCGCGTCACGGGTACGCCCTTCGTCGTGCGCTCGCGTGGCGTCGATGTCATCCTGACGGCTTACGGTTACCTCTGGCGCGATTACGCCACCCTCCGCCGCGTGCGTTGGTCGGTGCTGGTCCTTGACGAGGCCCAGCAGATCAAGAATCCCGCCTCGCGCCAATCCCAGGCGGCCCGTTCCCTCACCGCCTCCGTGCGTCTGGCCCTTACCGGCACACCCATTGAGAACAGCCTCGACGACCTCTGGTCCATCCTCGATTTTCTCAATCCCGGCCTTTACGGTTCGCGCCAGGCCTTCCGGGCCCGTTATGCCGCACCCCGCAGCCTCCGTCGGATGGTCTCCCACTTCCTTTTGCGCCGTCTGAAGAGCGACCCTGCCGTGGCGGGCGAACTTCCTCCGAAGATCCGTCAGGACCTCTTCGCGCCCCTCACCGCCGTTCAGGCCGCCGCCTACGACGCCGCCCTCGCCGAATATGCCCAGGACGCCGGCACGCTGCCCGCGGGCGAACGCACCGGGGCCATGCTCGCCCTTCTCACCCGCCTTCGCCAGATCTGCGACCACCCGGCCCTGCCCGGATCGGAGGCCGCTCTGCGCGTCTCCGATTCCGGCAAACTGCTCGTCCTTCTGCCGCTCTTGGAAGAGATTGCAGCCTCGGGCGAGAGCGTCCTGATTTTCACGCAGTTTGTCCGTATGGGCATGGCGCTTCAGGACATCCTCGGCGAACGTCTCGGGTATCGCATTCCCTTCCTCCACGGCGGCCTCTCCCCGAAGGAGCGTCGCGCCGAGACCGAAGCCTTCAATACCCACGAAGGCCCCTCCGTTCTCATTCTCTCTCTCCGCGCCGGTGCCTTTGGCCTCACCCTCACCAAGGCCAACCACGTCATCCACTTCGACCGTTGGTGGAACCCCGCCGTCGAAGCCCAGGCCACCGACCGCGCCCACCGCATCGGCCAGACCCGCACCGTTGTCGTCCACACCCTTCGCTGCCGCGGCACCCTCGAGGACCGCATCGACTCTCTCCTCCGCTCCAAACAGGACCTCGCCGACGCCGTCGTCGCCGCCACCCCGCTCGCCCGCCTCGCCGCCCTTCCTCAGGCTGCGCTGCTTGACCTTCTGAAGCGCGACGCATCGGTTTCCGGCCCGTAAGCGACGTGCCGCCGCTACGAAAATGTAAAGAAATACGCTTTCTGTAACAGAAAAGCGTAGACCGTCTCCTGCATACGCCCTATAATAAGGGCCCGGTTTGGGGGCGCTCGCCTCCTTTTCCGGAAAGCCGAGGGCCTATGGGCAATTTTTTCGATCATGAGATTCGGGTCATCCGTGAGATCAGTTCGGCCATGGTGCATGAACGGGATCCGCAGCGTCTGCTGGAGCAGGTGCTGGATGTGCTTCACCTGCGGATGGGCATGCTGCGCGGGACGATTGCGCTGCTGCACGACGGGACGCTGACCATCGAAGCCTCGCACGGACTCGATGAAGCTGCCAAGAAGCTGGGGCGCTACCATCTCGGCGAGGGCATCACGGGTGCCGTGGCCGCTTCTGGCCGCTCCGAAATCGTCCCCGACATCCGCAAGGACCGGCGCTTTCTCAACCGCACCGGCGCCCGCGATGCCAAAGACCCCGTCGCCTTCATCTGCGTCCCCATTTTCAGCCGCAACGAAGTCATCGGCACGCTGAGCATCGACCGCCGGCATGAACCCGGCATGGACCTGGCCCATGACGCTGCCCTCCTCGAAATCGTCGGCAACATCACCGCCGGCGCCGTGGCAATAGTCGTGCAACGTCAGGAGGAGCGCGAGGCCCTCGAGGCGGAGAACCGCAACCTGCGCGAACTCTCCGAGAATCCCGGTGACCTCGTCGGCAACTGCAGCATGATGCGGCGCGTCTACAGTCAGATCCGTCAGGTGGCGCCGTCGGATGCGACCGTCCTCATCCGTGGCTCCACCGGCACCGGCAAGGAACTGGTGGCCCGCGCCATCGTGCGCCTCTCCGGGCGCCGCGACGCCCCCTTCGTGGCGCTCAACTGCGCGGCGCTTCCGGAAGCCCTCGTCGAGAGCGAACTCTTCGGCCACGAAAAAGGCGCCTTCACCGGCGCCACCGAGCGCCGCATCGGACGCGCCGAAGAGGCCGACGGCGGCACCCTTTTTCTGGACGAAATCGGCGACCTCACGGCGCAGACCCAGGTCAAACTCCTCCGTTTCCTGCAGGAGCGCACCTTTTCCCGCGTGGGCAGCAACCGCGAAATCCGCGTCAATGTCCGCTTCATCGCCGCTACGAGCCGCGATCTCGAAGCCCTGATGCGCGAGGGGAAGTTTCGCGAGGACCTCTACTATCGGCTCAACATCTTTCCGATTATGCTGCCCGACCTGGCCAAGCGCCGGAGCGACATCCTGTTGCTGGCCGAACACTTCGCCGAGAAACTCGGCGTGCGCTACAACAAGAAGATCACCCGCTTCTCCACCACGGCCGTCAACATGCTGCTGGCCTATCATTGGCCGGGCAACGTGCGTGAACTGGAGAACTGCATCGAGCGCGCCATCCTCACCTCCACCGACGGCGCCATCCACGGCTACAACCTGCCGCCCACCCTCCAGACCGGCGAGGCCGCAGGCAATGCCATCCTCCCCGGCGAGAACGCCTCCCTCGACACCCTCGTGCGCAGCTACGAGCGCGAACTCATCGTCGACGCCCTCAAGCGCACCAAAGGCAACCTCTCCGCCGCCGGCCGCATCCTCAGTGTCTCCCCCCGCATGATGCACTACAAGGTCCACCGCCTCGGCATCACCCCCGGCTGGTACACCCAAGGCTCGTAAGAGAAACGCTGACTTAAACTCTAGTCGGAAACGCTAAGCCGTCACAGTTTGTCAGCGTCTCCGGGATACAAAAGCACGGCCCCGCAAGTGTTGCGGGGCCGTGCTTTTTTGTGCCCTGGGGCTCAGAGGCGGGCGTGGAGCTCCTGGAGGGAGTGGACCTCCGGGCCGCCGGCGGCTTTGCTGGCGGCGAGGCCTTCGACGGCGGCGGCGAAGCCTTCGAGGACGGTGGTCATGGGGACGCCGTGGAGGAGGGCTTCGGAACGGATGCGGCGGCCTTCGTCGGCGGGGAGGGCGCCGTGGCCGACGGTGTTGACGACCCAGGCGACGTCACCGGAACGGATGAGGTCGACGGCATTGGGATGACCTTCGCTCACGCGGAAGACGGCGCGCGGACGGAGTCCGGCCTCCCAGAGGGCCGTGGCGGTGCCGCGGGTCGCGACGAAGTCATAGCCGAGCTCCGCGAGGCGCAGGGCCGCACGGGTGCCGGCGGCCTTGTCGGCGTCACAGAGCGAGAGGAGGACGGTGCCGCGCTCCGGCAGGCAGGTGCCGGCGGCCTGTTGGCTCTTCAGGTAGGCGATGCCGCAGGAAGGCGAGAGCCCCATGACCTCGCCGGTGGACTTCATCTCGGGCGTCAGCACAATCTGCGCGCCGGGGAAGCGGGCGAAGGGGAAGACGGCCTCTTTGGCGGCGTAGTAGGGCAGGACCGGTTCGCGTGTCAGCCCGGCCTCGGCGAGTGTCTCGCCGGCCATGACGCGGGCGGCGACGGCGGCGAGGGAGATGCCGATGGCCTTACTGATGAAGGGTACGGTGCGGGAGGCGCGGGGATTGACCTCGATCATGTAGACCTCCTCATCCTTCACGGCGAGCTGGAGGTTCATCAGGCCGCGGACATGGAGCCCTTCGGCGAAGGCGCGGGCATAACCGCGCACGCGCTCCAGGACGGCGGGGGAGAGGGAGATCGGCGGCGTGACACAGGCCGCGTCGCCGGAATGGATGCCGGCGGGCTCGACGTGTTCGAGGATGGCGCCGACGACGGTGTCGGTGCCGTCGCTGACGCAGTCGACATCGAGCTCCACGGCATTTTCCAGGAAGCGGTCGATGAGGATGGGCTTGCCTTCGGCGACGGCCACGGCCTGTTCGGCCAGGTCCAGCAGGTCGGCTTCCTGCCGCACGATGACCATGCCGCGGCCGCCGAGGACGAAGCTCGGGCGGACCAGCACGGGATAGCCGATCTCCCCCGCGATGCGTTGCGCGTCGGCGGCCGTGAGGGCGATGCCGCTGGCGGGCTGACGGATGCCGATGCGCTCGGCGAGCTGCTTGAAGGCGTCGCGGTCCTCGGCGCGGTCAATGTCGTCGGGCGAGGTCCCCAGGATGTTGACGCCGGCGGCCTGGAGGCTGCGGGCAAGGTTGAGCGGGGTCTGCCCGCCGAACTGGACAATGGCGCCGATGCAGTGTTCGCGTTCGTAGACCGGCACGATGTCTTCGGCCGTGAGGGGCTCGAAGTAGAGGGCGTCGGAGGTGTCGTAGTCGGTAGAGACCGTCTCGGGGTTGGAATTGATCATGACCACGCGGTAACCGGCCTCGCGCAGGGCGTAGGCGGCCTGGCAGCAGCAGTAGTCGAACTCGATGCCCTGGCCGATGCGGTTGGGACCGCCGCCGACGATGAGGATGGCGCCGCGGTGGTCCGCGGGCGCGGGGCCTTCGGGGTCGGCCGCGCCGCCGTAGGTGCCGTAGTAATAGGGCGTGCGGGCCGCGAATTCGCCAGCGCAGGTATCGACTGCGCCGTAGACAGGTTTCACCCCGGCTTTGCGGCGAAGGGCGCGCACGGCGGCTTCGTCGCTTTTCAGCAGCCAGGCGATCTGGCGGTCGGAGAAGCCGAAGGCTTTGGTCTGGCGCAGGAGCGGCAGGTCGGCCGCCAGGGCCTCGGGGGTGCCGGCTGCGGTGATTTCGTCCTCAAAGAGGGCCAGTTCGCGCAGGTGGCGGAGGAACCAGGGGTCGATGGCGCAGAGGGCGTGGACGCGTTCGACGGACCAGCCGCGGCGGAAGGCCTCGTGCAGGGCGAAGATGCGTTCGGCCGTGGGACGGGCGACGGCCTTCCCCAGCGCTTCGTCGCCGAGGGCCTGCATCGGTCCGTCCTTCCCGTCGGCACCGAACCCGCCGCGGCCGGTCTCCAGGGAACGGAGGGCCTTCTGCAGGGCCTCGCGGAAGGTGCGGCCGATGGCCATGGCCTCGCCGACGGACTTCATCTGCGTGCCGAGGGTGTCGTCGCTGCCGTGAAATTTCTCGAAGGTGAAGCGGGGGGCTTTGACGACGACGTAGTCCAGTGCCGGCTCGAAGGAGGCGGGGGTGGTGCCGGTGATGTCGTTTTTCAGCTCGTCGAGGGTGAAGCCGACGGCCAGCAGGGCCGCAATCTTGGCGATGGGGAAGCCGGTGGCCTTGGAGGCGAGGGCGGAGGAGCGCGAGACGCGCGGATTCATCTCGATGATGATGCGCCGGCCGGTCTTCGGGTCGACGGCCCACTGGACGTTGGAGCCGCCCGTGGCGATGCCGATGGCACGCATGACGGCGAAGGAGTCGTCGCGCATGGCCTGATATTCGGCATCGGTGAGGGTCTGAATCGGGGCGACGGTGATGGAGTCGCCGGTATGGACGCCCATCGGGTCGAGGTTTTCGATGGAGCAGACGATGACGGCATTGCCCGCGCGGTCGCAGACGACCTCCATCTCGTATTCTTTCCAGCCCAGGAGCGATTCTTCGATGAGGACCTCGGAGGTCGGCGAAGCGTCCAGACCGCCGCGGACGATACGCTCGAAGGATTCGGGATCTTCGGCTATGCCGCCGCCCGTGCCGCCGAGGGTGAAGCCCGGGCGGATGATGAGGGGCCAGGTGCCGATGCGCGCGGCGACCTCGCGGGCCTCCTCGGGGGTATGGGCAGAACCGGAGCGCGGCACGTCCAGACCGATGGCCAGCATGGCCTCCTTGAATTTTTGCCGGTCTTCGGCCCGTTCGATGCCGGCGGCGTTGGCGCCGATGAGTTCGACGCCGTAGCGGCCGAGGATGCCGCGGCGGTAGAGCTCCATGGCCAGGTTGAGGGCCGTCTGGCCGCCGAGGGTCGGGAGGAGGGCGTCGGGACGTTCGCGGGCGATGATGGCCTCGAGGGCCTCGGGCGTCATCGGTTCGACGTAGGTGCGGTCGGCGGTGACCGGGTCGGTCATGATGGTGGCCGGGTTGGAATTGACCAGGACCACCTCGTAGCCCTCGCGGCGGAGGGCCTTGCAGGCCTGCGTGCCGGAGTAGTCGAATTCGCATCCCTGACCGATGACGATCGGTCCCGAGCCGATGAGCAGAATTTTGCGGATGTCGGTCCGTTTAGGCATGGGCGGCCTCCCGATGGTTCAGCCCGGCTGCAATCAGTCCGGCAAAGAGCGGATGCGCGGCGCGCGGGCGGGATTTGAATTCGGGGTGGAACTGGCATCCGACGAAGAAGGGATGCTCGGGCAGCTCCACCGTCTCGGCAAGGCCGGTCTGCGGATTCGTACCCGAGATGACCAGCCCGGCCTTCTCGAGGTCGGCCTTGTATGCGGGGTTGAACTCGTAACGGTGGCGGTGGCGTTCGCTGATCTCCGCGGTACCATAGAGCGCGGCCGTGCGGGTGCCGGGCACGAGCGCGCAGGCGTAGGCGCCCAGGCGCATGGTGCCGCCGAGGCCGCGGATGCGCTTCTGATCCTCCATCAGCGCGATGACGGGGTGGGGCGTCTCACCGAACTCGGCGCTGTTGGCATCGGCCCAGCCGACCACGTTGCGCGCGAACTCGATCACGGCGCACTGCATGCCCAGGCAGATGCCGAGGAAGGGAATGCCTTTCGTGCGGGCATAGGTGACGGCGCGGAGCTTGCCCTCCAGACCGCGCTGGCCGAACCCTCCCGGCACGATAATGGCGTCGGCCCTGCCGAGGATGCTTTCCGGATCGGCAGCGGACTCGAGCTCCTCGGCTTCGACGCGGAGGACTTCGGCCTTGGCGCCGTGGGCCATGCAGGCGTGGGAGATTGATTCGTAGATGCTCTTGTAGGCATCCTGGTGGCGAATGTACTTGCCGACGACGGCCACGGTCACGTCCTTGGCAGGGCGGAGGATGCGGGCCAGCCAGGCACGGTAATCGCGCATGTCCAGCGGCCGCGGTTCCAGACGGAGGGCCTGCAGCGTGACCCGGTCGAAGCGGTGCTGGGCGAGCTTGACGGGCACCTCGTAGATGACGTGGCGGACGTCGAGCTCCTCAATGACGCAGCACTCGGGCACGTTGCAGAAGACGGCCAGCTTGCGCAGATGGTCGGCCTCGAGGCGGCGTTCGGCGCGGCAGACGAGGATGTCGGGCTGGATGCCGATATTGCGCAGGACGCCGACGGACTGCTGGGAGGGCTTCGTCTTCAGTTCCTTCGCGGCCTTGAGATAGGGCACATAGGTCAGGTGGATGAAGATGACGTCACCCGGATCGTGCTCCAGGCGGAACTGCCTCGCGGCCTCGAGGAAGGGGAGACTTTCGATGTCGCCGGCGGTGCCGCCGATCTCGGTGATGGCGATGTCGGGTTCGTCGTCATGCAGGGAGAGGATGGCGCGCTTGATTTCGTCGGTGATGTGGGGAATCACCTGAACGGTTGCCCCGAGGTAACCGCCGGCGCGCTCGCGGGCGATGACGTTGCCGTAGATGCGGCCGGAGGTGTAGTTGGATGCCTTGGAACAGGTGACGCCGGCGATGCGTTCGTAATGGCCCAGGTCGAGGTCCGTCTCGGCGCCGTCGTCGGTGACGAAGACCTCACCGTGCTGATAGGGGCTCATCGTGCCGGGGTCGACGTTGAGGTAGGGGTCGAGCTTCTGCATGGCCACGCGGTAGCCGCGCTGACGGAGCAGGAGGGCGAGGGAAGCGGCGGTGATGCCTTTGCCGAGGCTGGAAACCACGCCGCCGGTGACGAAGATGTGCTTGATGGGTTTCATTGGTGACGCTCCATAAGGCTGACGAAGGGACGGAAGAGGGCCTGGGCCTCATGCGGGCCCGGGGCGGCTTCGGGATGAAACTGAATGCTGAGGGCCGGCAGTTCACGGTGGCGGATCCCCTCGACGGTGCCGTCATTGAGGTTGACGAAGGTCTCCTCGAGGCAGTCGGGCAGAGCGGTGAGGGCGTAGTTGTGGTTCTGACTGGTAATCAGCACCCGTCCCGTGCGCAGGTCGCGGACGGGGTGGTTGCATCCGTGGTGGCCGAAGGGCAGACGGCCGCAACGCGCGCCGCAGGCAAGCCCCAAGAGCTGATGGCCGAGGCAGATGCCCATCAGCGGAATTCCGCTCCGCAGCACCTCGGCAATGGCCTCCTGCGCGTAGGTCACGGCCGAGGGGTCGGCCGGGCCGTTGGAGAGGAAGATGCCGTCCGGGTGGCCGGCGAGGACCTCGGCGGCCGGGGTCTTGGCCGGGACGACGGTCACGCGGCAGCCCGCCTGCGCGAGGCAGCGGAGGATGTTGGTCTTCACGCCGAAGTCCCAGAGCGTCACGGCGAAGCGGCCCTCGGCATTGAAGACATAGGGCTGCTCCGCGGTCACGCGGGCGGCGTAGTCCTGACCGTCAAGCCCCTCCCAGGCCCTCGCGCGGGCGACGCCCTCGGCCTCGGTCATCGGGGTGTCTTCGACGTGGAGCCAGGCCTTCTGCGCGCCGTGTTCGCGGATATGCAGCGTCAGGGCCCGGGTGTCGACGTCGCGGATGCCGGGACGCCCGTGACGGGCGAGATAGGCATCGAGCGATTCGGCGGCGCGGTAATTGGAGGGCGGATTGGCGTCGCGCACGACCAGGCCGCTCAGCCAAAGGCCGGCGGATTCGGTGTCATCCGGGTTGCAGCCGTAGTTGCCGATCTCAGGGGCGGTGAGCACGACGAACTGACCGGCGTAGGAGGGGTCGGTCAGAATCTCCTGATAGCCGGCCATGCCGGTATTGAAGACAGCCTCGCCGGCCATGTCGCACCGGGCGCCGAAGGCCGTCCCGCGGAAGACGGTGCCGTCGGCGAGTGCCAGAAAGGCGGTGCGGGCGCGTTCCTCGGCCCAGCGGAGGCGGAGGGATTCAATAGGCTCGGTCATTGCGGTTCTCCAGGTAATTGACAAGGGCTTGGTTGACGACGCGCACGCCGCCCGGGGTGGGGTAGTCGCCGGTGAAGTACCAGTCGCCCGTGTGGCGCGGGCAGCAGCGGTGCAGGTCGTCGATGGTCTGATAGACGATTTGCAGCTCGGCGCGGAGCCCCTCGGGTTTCAGGCGGGCCGTGATGGCGCGGATGAGGCGGTGTGTCGGAATGCCGTCGTAGAGGGTCTTGAGGACGTTGGTCTGCTCCTCCGGGGGAAGGGCGAGTTGGCGGCGGGCCTCCTCGCCGGCGGCGGTGAGGCGGTCGCTCTGCCCGTCCTCGGCGAGGATGTCGGTGAGGGCGTTGAAAGCGACCAGCTCGCGGAGCGTGGCCATGTCAATGCCGTAGCAGTCCGGGTAGAGAATCGGCGGCGCCGAGCTGGCCACGATAATCTTCTTCGGGGCGAGCCGGTCAAGGATCGGCAGGATGGCCGTGCGCATCGTCGTGCCGCGCACAATGGAGTCGTCCAGCACGATGAGCGTGTCGGTGCCGGGCCGGACCAGCCCGTAGGTGACGTCGTAAACGTGCATGGCCAGCTCTTTGCGCGTCTGGCTGTCGGCAATGAACGTGCGGAACTTCGCGTCCTTCACGGCAACCTGACCGAAACGGACCGTCCTGCGGTGGTCGGCTGCGATGGTCAGCAGCGCCTCCAGGAGACCGTGAAAGCAAACTTGGGCGGAATTGGGAATGTAGCTGACGAAGGCGTTCTCCAGGTCGCCGCGCAGCGCGCGCAGAATCTGGGGTACCAGGGCGTGGCCCAGGTGCTTGCGCTCGGCATGGATTTCCGCGTCGTTGGCGCGGGAGAAGTAGATGCGCTCGAAGACGCAGGAGCGCTGCGGCTTCGGGTCCAGACAGGGCCCGATCTCGACACTCCCGTCGGGGCGGACGATGAGGGCATTGCCGGGGGGCAGTTCGCAGACATCGCCCGTGCTGCAGTCGAAGGCCGCCTGAATGGCCGGGCGCTCCGAAGCGACCGCGAGCGATTCCTCGCAGAGACGGTAGAAGGCCGGACGGATGCCGTTGGCATCGCGCAGGACGAAGGCCGTCCCGTCGCCGGTCATGCCGCAGAGCGTAAAGGCCCCGTCAAACTTTGAGGCGGCCTCGCGCAGCACCGGCATCAGCCCGCGCGCCCCGCCCGTCCGGCGGAGCTCCTCTTCCAGCGCGTGGGTGATGACCTGCAGGATGACCGCGCCGTCGGCGCGGCTGGGCAGATGGTGGCCGGTCGCGGCGAGTTCGTCGAAGAGGTCGCGCGTGTCGGTCAGGTTGAAGTTGCCCGCCAGAAGCAGGAGGCGGTTGGGGAAGGCACTCTCGCGCACGAAGGGATGACAGGCCCCCAGGTCGCCGCGGCCGAAGGTCGCGTAGCGCAGATGACCGAGAAAAACCTCCCCGCGGAAGGCGGAGAGGTCTTTCTGAATCCGATCGGAACAATTGGAAAGCAGGTCGGCAAGGGGAAGGGGGGCGACGGACTTTTCGAGGTCGTAGCACGGGCGGCCCTGCTCCGGCTTCAGATGGAGGCAGGCCAGGCCGGCACCGTCCTGGCCGCGGTTGTGCTGCTTCTCGAGCATCAGCGCGGTCTTGCGGAAGCCGTAGAGGTCGGTGCCGTACTTCCGGCGGTAGTAGTCGGCCGGTTTCAGCAGTCTCAGGAGGGCCACGCCGCATTCGTGTTTGAGCGTATCGGACATAGGTTTTGCGTGTATGGGTTTTGGATATAAGGCGGACGGAGATGCGGGGAAGACCCATAAAACTCCCGCATCCCCGTCCGTCAACGACAGGGGTTAGTAGATGAAGAGCATGTCCCGGTACTTCGGGAGCGGCCAACGGGCGGCGTCGACATCCTCCTCAAGCTTGTCCACGGTGGCGCGCAGGGCCGTCAGCGCCGACAGAATGTCGGCGGGGGAGCGCGTCAGGGCGGTCTCCAGCGTGGCGCAGTCGGCATGGAGTCTGTCCAGGCCGGCGCCGAGGGTCGTGGCGACCTCGGAGACGCTGGCGATGCCGGCGGTGATGCCGGCGGCCTTGGCCGAGGCGACGGCCTTGCAGACCGCGCCGTACTCGGCGGTGGCGGCCGGCTCAATCATGCTCCGGGCCATTTCCAGAGCGACTTTGCCCTCAATGGTGACCTTGCGGGAGTATTCCTCCATGAAGACGTCGTAGCGGCTGCGCATCTCGGTGGGCATCAGCACGTGCTCGTTGGCGAAGAGCTCCAGATTGCGCGCGTCCAGCATCGGGGCCAGCGCTTCGGGCGTCGTGCGCAGGTTGGGCAGGCCGCGGGCGGCCGCTTCCTGGACCCAGGCCTCGGAGTAGCCGTCGCCGTTGAAGATGACGCGGCTGTGGGCGTCAATCGTGCGGCGGATAATCTGCTGCAGGCCGGCATTGAAGGCCTCGCGCTCCTTCGGCAGGGCGGCGATCTCGTCGGCCAGGGCGGACATCGATTCGGCGACAATCGTATTCAGCGTCAGGCAGACGCCGGCGCAGTTATGGGAAGAGCCCGGCGCGCGGAATTCGAACTTGTTGCCCGTGAAGGCGAAGGGCGAGGTGCGGTTGCGGTCCGTCGTGTCGCGCGTCATGGGCGGCAGCGTGTCCACCCCGATGCGCAGCGGCGAGGGAGCGCCGGCCGGACGGGTCCCGTCATCGAGGCCGATGCGCTCGATGACCTCGGTGAGCTGGTCGCCGAGGAAGACGGAGATGATCGAGGGCGGCGCTTCGTTGGCGCCCAGGCGGTGGTCGTTGCCCGCGCCGGCCGTGGCCGAGCGCAGAATGTCGGCGTGTTCGTCAATGGCGCGGATTACGGCCGCCAGCACCGTCAGGAAGATGGCGTTGGACTGCGGGTCGGAGCCCGGGTCGAGCAGGTTCTTGCCGTTGTAGGCCACGGACCAGTTGTTGTGCTTGCCGGAACCGTTCACGCCGGCGAAAGGCTTCTCGTGGAGCAGGCAGACGAGGCCGTGCTTCTCGGCGACGTTGCGCAGCACCTCCATCGTCAGCATGTTGTGGTCGATGGCCAGGTTGAGCTCCTCAAACATCGGGGCGAGCTCAAACTGTGCCGGCGCCACCTCGTTGTGACGCGTTTTGGCCGGAATGCCCAGGCGCCAGAGCTCCTGCTCCACCTCCTCCATGAAGGCGATGATGCGCGGACGGATCGAGCCGAAATAGTGATCCTCCAGCTGCTGGTGACGCGCCGGCGGCGCGCCGAAGAGCGTCCGGCCGCACTGAATCAGGTCGGGGCGCTGCAGATAATACTTGCGGTCAATCAGGAAGTACTCCTGCTCCGGCCCCAGCGTGCAGACCGCGCGGCCGTCCGCCGGTTCGCCGAAGCAGGCCATCAGCTTGCGGACGGCCTTGGCCATCGCCTGGGTCGAGCGCAGCAGCGGCGTCTTCTTGTCAAGCACCTCGCCCGTGTAGGAGCAGAAGACCGTCGGGATGCAGAGCGTCGCACCGTTGCTGTGGCGCTTGATGAAGGCCGGCGAGGTCACGTCCCAGGCCGTATAGCCGCGCGCCTCAAAGGTGCAGCGCAGACCGCCCGAGGGAAAACTGGACGCGTCGGGTTCGCCCATGATCAGGTTCTTGCCGGAGAAGCGCGCAATCGTCTCGCCCACGCCCGTCGGCTCAAAGAAGGCATCGTGCTTCTCGGCCGTGCCGCCCGTCAGCGGCTGGAACCAGTGCGTGTAGTGTGTCGCCCCACGGGCCATCGCCCACTGCTTCATCGCGTGGGCCACATCGTTGGCAATCGAGGGGTCGAGGGGAGCGTGGTCATTGACGGTGTGCAGAAGCTTCTTGACCGTATCCTTGGCCAGATACTCCTGCATGACGCTCAGGGTGAAAACGTCAGAACCATACTCATTGGCAATCGCTGCGGTGCTCATTCTTCCTCCGGTAGTGGATGAAATCCGTGATATGGGTCACGTCTTTCAAATGCACTGACCGTGCCAAAAGTCCCGTTCGGCCTCCTTTTAAGACGGCTCGTTTCACTTTTATATCATTCATTTCACAGCGCTAGGAAAAATAATCCGAAAATTTTCCATCCCTCCGTCGGCGCGCTTTTGACGTGCCTTGATTTTACATTCTGTGACACTTGTGGCCCTCCATTTTTACATTTTGTGCATCCTTTTCCGCCGCCTCCGCTTTGATTTTCCGTCCTCCCGGCCGCATTCTTCCGCTGCCCCAATCCTCTTTCTATCCGGATAGGGAGACACGCCGTTTACATTTTGTGTATGAATGGAGTCAGAGCGGGGTAGCTTTCCATTCGGATGAGGGTTGAAAACGACTGGCTACCATACACGGTAGCGGTAAACTACCCTATAGGGTAGTTGTTGAATTCTGGGCATAACCTGGAAAGGAACGCAGCCAAACGACGGACCGGACCGGGCAGCAGCCCGGTCCGGTCCGCGGTGTGGATGACTTTGGCTTCGGTTAGCCGAGGAGGGCCTTCAGGTCCTCTTCGACGGAGGTGATGCCGCCGATGCCGAAGGTCTCGACCAGGACTTTGGCGACGTTGGGGCTGAGGAAGGCCGGCAGGGTGGGCCCGAGGCGGATGTTTTTGACGCCGAGGCTGAGGAGGGCGAGCAGGACGATGACGGCCTTCTGTTCGTACCAGGCGATGTTGTAGACGATGGGCAGGTCGTTGATGTCGGCCAGGCCGAAAGCCTCCTTCAGCTTCAGGGCTATGACGGCCAGGGAGTAGGAGTCGTTGCACTGGCCGGCGTCAAGGACGCGCGGGATGCCGCCGATGTCGCCGAGGCCGAGCTTGTTGTAGCGGTATTTGGCGCAGCCGGCGGTGAGGATGACGGTGTCGGGCGGGAGGGCCTTGGCAAACTCGGTGTAGTAGCTGCGGCCGGGGGCGCGGCCGTCACAGCCGGCCATGACGACGAACTTGCGGATGGCCCCGCGCTTGACCGCGTCGATGACTTTGTCGGCCAGGGCGAGGACTTGGGCATGGGCAAAGCCGCCGACGATTTCGCCGGACTCGATTTCCGTCGGGGCGGGGCAGCGCCGGGCGTGTTCGATGAGGGCGGAGAAATCCTTGCGCCCGTCGGGGCCCTCGGGAATGTATGCGCAGCCGGGGTAACCCGCCGCACCGGTGGTGTAGAGGCGGTCGCGGTAACTGTCGCGGGGCGGGACGATGCAGTTGGTGGTCATCAGGATGGGGCCGTTGAAGGCCTCGAATTCCGTCGTCTGTTTCCACCAGGCGTTGCCGTAGTTGCCGGCGAAGTGGGGATACTTGCGGAAGGCGGGATAGTAATGGGCCGGGAGCATCTCGGAGTGGGTGTAGACGTCCACGCCGGTGCCCTGGGTCTGCTCCAGCAGCATTTCCAGATCGCGCAGATCGTGGCCGGAGATGAGGATGGCGGGATTGGAACGCACCCCGATGCTGACGCGGGTGATCTCCGGACTGCCGTAGGTTTCGGTGTTGGCTTTGTCGAGCAGGGCCATGGCCTGGACGCCGTAGCGGCCGGTCTCCAGGGCCAGGGCCGTCAGGTCGGCGCCGCTCAGGCTGTCGTCAAGCGTGGCGGCCAGGGCGCGCTGCAGAAAGGCGTCGGTCTCGGGATCCTCGTGCAGAAGGACGTTGGCATGGCGGGTGTAGGCGGCGAGTCCCTTCAGCCCGTAGGTGATGAGTTCGCGGAGGGAGCGGACATCCTCGTCGGCGGTGGCGAGCACACCCACGGCCGCGGCCTTGGCCAGCCAGTCGCCGGACCCGTCCCAGCGCGCGGCCGCGGGGAGGGCGGAGGCGTCGCCGAGCTGAGGCAGCAGGCGGTCGCGCAGCGCCAGCGTCTCACGGATGCGGGCTTCGATGGCGGCGCGGTCGAAGTTGGCGTTGGTGATGGTGGTGAAGAGGTTGAGGCTGACGCGGCGGGCGGCCTCCGCCGGGACCTCCTTGCCCTCCTGCCGCAGCGCCTCGGCGAGGGCGGACAGGCCTTTGGTCACGTAGACCAGCAGATCCTGCATGGCGGCCACATCGGGTTTCTTGCCGCAGACACCGGAGCGGGTGCAACCCTTGCAGCCCGCGGTCTCCTGACACTGGTAGCAGAACATGGCGTTTTCCATCATTGTTTTCCTTTCCGTGTGCTTTGGGCGGTCCGCCGGGACAGCCCTTTCTTGACGTGAATGGGGCTATTGTATTAAGTTGCCGGACGTTGGGTTGTTGGAAATCCAACAAAGGGGGCGAAATGGCAGAATTTTCTCCGGCTTTGGCGGCCTGTCCGCTCTTTGACGGCATCGACGGCGCGGGCGCGGGGCCCGTGCTGACCTGCCTGGGTGCCCGTACGGTGAGGGTGGACAAGGGGGCGCCGCTTTTTCTGCAGGGCGATCCGGCCGGCCGGATGGGCATTGTGCTCGACGGGGCACTGCAGAGCGTGCAGGACGATTATTACGGCAATCGGAGCGTCCTCTCGGTGCTGCGGCCGGGTGACACCTTCGGCGAGGCCTATGCCTGCGCGGGACTGGAGACGCTGCCCGTCAGCGTCGTCGCGCTGAAGGAGAGCTCCGTCCTGCTGCTCGACGGGCGGCGTGTCATCCGCGCCTGTCCCCGGGCCTGCGGCGTCCATAAGCGGATCATCGCCAACCTGATGCGGGAGCTGGCCAACAAGAATCTGGCCCTCTCCGAAAAGATCCGCCTGATGTCGCGCAGGACGACGCGCGAGAAACTCCTCGCCTACCTCTCCGCCGAAGCCCGCCGCCAGGGCGGCGCGGAATTCACCATCCCTCTCGGCCGCCAGGCTCTCGCCGACTACCTGGGCGTGGAACGCTCCGCCATGTCCGCCGAACTCAGCCGCCTCCGCCGCGACGGCCTCCTCGAGACCAAAGCCTCCTGGTTCCGCCTCCGCCGCACCCGCTGAGCGCTTCCGGCCCGAGGCCCAGGACCGCCTAAAGGCCTTTGGAAAGTGGCGGCAGAGCGACACTCTGATCTTGGGGCGGTGTCACGGGAAAGGATGCGTGCCATGGGCGACCCGTCTGCCCTCGACACCGTGATGCGCCGATGGCTACGGGCGGCTGAGGAGGGTGCGGAGGAGGGCGTTGATTTCGGGGCGGGTGAGCACGACGCCGAAGTCGCGTGGGTCGAAGGGCTCGGCTTCGTAGGCGGCAAGG
>CALXSH010000027.1 GCA_944391065.1 uncultured Kiritimatiellota bacterium
AGTCTAGCACATCCGCTGTGCCGGGGGGCGCAAAATATGATAGACTGCACAGCACCAGAATGAGGAGATACGATGCAGAGCCCATTTGAACGCCTCGTACACACCGTCAAACAGCAGGGCGAAACGTCCCGGCGCCTGAGGACCCTCTCGGGTGACCATGCCCGTAGCTTCGACCTGTTCGAATTGGGGGAGGACCGCTTCCTGATCCAGGTCGATCTCTTCCGTGCACGGACGGACCGCCGCCGCTCTCTGATGATGATCCGCCGCTCCGACCTGCGCTCGGGGCGCAAAGGCTGGCTGGCCATCGCCGCCTCCGGCGCCTTCAGCGCCGTCCTGCTGCCCCTCCTTTCCGGGCGCATCGGCAACCTTTGCCGCGTCAGCCGCAACCGCCGTTCCGATATCCTGCGCAGCCGCACGGTCCTGGGCAACATTACGGCCGACGGCGTCGACCTCCTCCAGCGCGACACCGACTCCGCCCTTCTGACCGAGGCCGACAGCTGGCTCCGGCACCAGGGCCTTGCCCTCAACGAAATCTACTTCCTCGACAACTCCCCCGAAATCCTGCGTTACACCCGTCTTTGCGGACAGGAATGGCGCATCCGCCCAACGGTCTACACGCTCGCGGAGATGCGTGAGGCCGTCGCCCGCTCCTGGCAGGCGCTCGACACCGTTGTCCACTATTGCGTCAGCCTCCGCGGTGTCCATTATCTGACCTATCCCGAATTCATGCGCATGGTCTCCATGGCCCAGTCCTCGCCCGAGACGGTCCGGGCCTGCCTACGCGAATGGGTCTCCCTCTCTGACGGCCACGTCGTCTCCTGTATGCGCCGTCTCAAGCATGACAACCTTCATGTCATCGAATTCTTCGGCGTCCGCCGAGCCGACGCCGAGAAGTTCCTCATCCCCGCCCTCGAACGTCTCCTGGAAGGCATGACCCTGGGTCGCATGGAGCATGCCGACGTCATCGACACCATGGCCGGCATCGGTCTCCTCTATCAGGGCCTCCTGACCGCGCCCGAGTACGCCTCCCTGCGCAACGAAGCCACCGTCCGCGCCCTCTACGCCTTGGTCGCCGAGCGCGACCGTCTCACACGGAAAGAGGCGCTCCTGCAGACCTTCGATGCCCGCCGCACGGCCCTTCCCGGTGCGACCTTCGAGGACGGCGTCCCAGTCTTCCATCCCGGCGCCGACGAACGCACCAAGGCTGTCATCCACCACCTCCTCTCACGCCTCACCGTCCGTGAGTTCGCCGAGTACGTCAACGTTTACGAGCTCCGCTCCTCCAAGAGCATGGAAGTCAGCCAAATCCGCGAGATCGTTATCAAGACCAACCTTCATCCTATCCCCGAATCCTACGTTCTTAAGCGCCTCAACAGCGTCAAGGTCGGTTACACGACCTACCTGCTCACCCGCGCCACTTTCTTCCGTTCCCTCGGCATCGTCTATCCCGATCTGGAGCTCCTGCCCTACGCCGAGGGCGGATGCAGTCGTCATCGCGAGGTGCCGTACTTCCTGCGCGCCCGCTGTCCCGGGTCCGCCCTCGCGACCATCCCCAAACACCTCTTCAACGTCGACCCCTACAATCCCGAGAGCCAAGAAGACCACGACGTCGTCCTCCGCCTCGCAGAACTTTACGGCAAGGCCGCCGCGCAGAACATGATCGTCAAGAAGTTTACCCCTCAGGACCGCGGCTGCCGCTTCGGCATCGGCAAGGAGATCTTTGAATTCTCCTATGACACCGTCAAGCGTCGCCTCATGCCGGCCTCCGTCCGGGTCTGCTCCATCCGCGGCTCGATGGGCTGGCCCAATACCGAGTGCACCGAGGAGAACCTGCACGAGGTTTACCGCTTCTACATCCGTACTTACGCCGAAGCCCTCGGCGACTACTGGCGGAACCACAGCGAAGCCTGCACCCTGGCCGAGACCGCTACCGCCTTTTTCGACGGATTCGAGTCGGCCGCTATGTCCATCCATTGGAACTATGCTAGCCACCGCGAGAGTTTCGATTCTTTCAATCCCGCCATCCGTTATACCTATCGCTTCCAGGAGCGCATGCGCTTCGTCCTCTGGTCCCTCGAACGTATGGTCACCGACATCGCGGAGCTCCGCGAACACTTCATGGATGCCGTCCGGGATGTCTTCATTAAAGTCCGCATCTGAAAAAGTTGTTTTTTCTGTTGACAATGATGCCGGAAAAACATATTCTGAAATCATTCCAATTAACCCCGAAAGGAGAAGAGAGAAAATGAAGAAGTTTGTTTGCCCCATCTGCGGTTATGTTCACGTCGGTGACACGGCTCCGGAAAAGTGCCCTCAGTGCGGCTGCGCCGGGACCAAGTTTGTCGAGAAGGTTGACTCCGGCAAGATGGAGTGGGCTGACGAGCATCGTGTGGGCGTCGCCAAGGACGTCGATCCCGAGATCGTTGAAGGCCTCCGCATGAACTTCACCGGTGAGTGCACCGAGGTCGGTATGTATCTGGCTATGGCTCGCGTCGCTACCCGCGAAGGCTATCCCGAAGTCGCCGCTTTCTACCAGCAGGCCGCTTGGGAAGAGGCCGAGCACGCCGCCAAGTTCGCCGAGCTCTTGGGTGAAGTCATTACCGACTCCACCAAGCAGAACCTCACCCTCCGTGCTGCCGCCGAGCAGGGCGCCTGCGCAGGCAAGCTCGACCTCGCCAAGAAGGCCAAGCAGCTCGGTCTCGACGCTATCCATGACACCGTCCATGAGATGTGCAAGGACGAGGCCCGCCACGGCGCCGGCTTTGAAGGCCTCCTGAACCGTTACTTTAAGTAAGATTCACCTGACCCACTGGAGTAGTGGCCGATGCTTGATTTCGCCGCGTGCGGAATGCGCTTCTCGGGACCGCGAAAGGCCATTTACGAATGGCTGATTGCTCATCCCGTGCACCCTACCGCCGACACGATATATCAGGCCCTTCGGCCCACAATGCCCACGCTGTCCCGAACGACGGTTTACAATGTGTTGCATACCTTGGTGGACCGTGGTCTGGCTCAACGTGTTCAAACGGAGGACGGTGAGGCCCGCTTTGACGGAGAGGTCCGCCCGCACGCCCACTTCAAGTGTGAGCGTTGCGGCCGCGTGGTTGACATCCCGATGGCGGAGCTGCCGAACCCCGACGTTCCCAAGGGCTATCACGTCGCCCGGACCGTGCTCGTCTACCGCGGTTTCTGCGCCGAATGCGCTGCAGCGGCCGAACAGGGCACCTGACGGACATACCCTCGAGGAACAATCAAAAAAGGCGGCCGAAAGGCCGCCCTTTTTTGTGTGCTTGGCATAGACTCAGTCTAAAAGGGGAAAATCACTATTGCTCCGGCAGTTAAATATCTGCAAGCCGCGACGGTTGCGTGAGAGGCTGCTGGGAAAAGACGCATTTCATATGCAGATGGTAAAATCCACCACCGAGCGTGTAAAAAGCTACGTCAAGGACAAGCACGTCCAGTACGCCGCCCATGCTGATATTGAACTGCCGGAGCAATAATACACGCCTGAGGAATACGGGCTGGCTCACCCTCACAGACGTATACGAAGGTGAGCCTGCTTGAGTTATGAGCAATCACCCAGTACAGGTCCGTATGCTGGGCGGTGTGGGAGGCCGACGGGGAACCCGTCTCCAACCCGATCTTTGTGGGGATCGCTTCACGCCTCGATTGTCTGCCGTCCGGTGACGGCGCGGCGGAGGGTCAGTGGGTCTGCGTAGGCGATGCCAGAACCGCAGGGGAGCCCATAGGCCGGCCGCGTGACGCGGACGGGAAGGCTCTGAAGGCGTTCGGCGATGAAGTTCGCCGTTGCGTCGCCCTCAAGATCGGTCGAGAGGGCCAGGATGACTTCCTTCGGCTGTTCGGCGCGGACGCGGCGGATCAGCTCGTTGATCCTCAGCTCCGTCACGCCCGTCTGGCGGCCGGGGGAGAGCCGCCCCATGATGGCATGGTAGCGGCCCTTGAAGGCGCCGGAGGCCTCCATGACGCGGATGTCGGCCGGGTCCTCAACGACGCAGAGCAGGCTGTCGTCGCGGTCCTCGCGCGTACAGAGCGGACACGGATCGCGATCGCGTTCCGTAAAGGCGCCGCAGTGCGAGCAGAGGCAGACCTGCTCACGGGCCTCCGCCAATGCCCTCACGAGGCCGTCCAGCAACGTCTCCGGGCGTCTTACAAGGGCGAGTGCGGCACGTTCCGAACTGCGCTTCCCGAATCCGGGAAGCCTGGCGAGGGCATGGACGAGATTGTCGAGGGCCGGCAGCATCGAGAAGGCTTACTTGGCATCCTTCATCATCTGCTGGACGATCTGCTGATTCTGCTGACGGACATTGGCGCAGGCGGCGTTGATGACGGTCTTCAGCATCGTCTCGAAGCGCTCGGTCTTGCCGGCACGGACTTCGGCGAGGGCTTCTTCCTCGATTTTGATCTGCGAGACGGAGAAGTCACCCTTCATGGTGACGGCGATGCCACCGTTGCGGTGGGTGTAGACGATTTTGTCGATTTCGGACTGGATACGCTTGGCTTCCTTGCGCATCTGGTTGGCCTGCTTGATCTGATCGATGAATCCCATGGGTAGTATCCTTTTTCGTATTTTAAGAGGGTGTGGTCATGACGGACGTGGGGCCGCCGCCGAAGAGGAGGACGGTATGGTTGAGAATGGCGTCGACATACTGGCCGCCGGATTCGCGCAGCGTGTCGATATGGACGCTGCGCGGAGGGGCTACGGGGACCGGAGTGTCGGCGGCGCAGGGCTCCGTGTCGTCGTCGGAGTCCTCCCCGTCGTCAGAGACGGGCGGGACCTCCGCAAATGGTGCCGTGGACGCAGAGCGGGACGTCCCTGCGGCAGGAATGGGTGCTGCCGCGGGGGCAGGGAATGCGGCGCGCTGAGGCGCCGCGGCGGCGGCCGGCAGACCTCTCGGAACGCCGGCCGCCAAACGCTGTAACATTTGGTCTCGGAGGGAGGAGATCCGCCGAATCAGTTCGTCCACGGAGACGGTCTTGGCCGCTCTGGCGCACCGAATGAGCGTCATCTCGACCAGCGTCCTGACCGAGAGGGTCGAACGCAGCTTGGCCTCCATGTCGGAGAGCTGTACCGTGATTTCCGCGATGCGGTCGTCGTCGGTCAGCTTGCTCTGGGCGGCGAGGACGGCAAGCTGTTCCTCGGTGACCTCCTGCGCGATGACCTCCGGGCCGGCCTGGCGGTAGACCAGAACGTTGCGGAAGTGGAGCAGCAGTTCGGCCGTGATGCGGCGCATATCCTTGCCGCCGGCGTCGAATTCGCCCACGCGCTTCAGCAGGGTGGGGATGTCGCCGCGGAGGACGGCCTCGGCTACGGACTCCAGCGCCTCGCGCGAAATCAGGCCGAAGACCGCCAGCACGTCCTCTTCCTTCAAATCGGTACCCTTGAAGGCAATCAGCTGATCGAGGGCCGAGAGCGCGTCGCGTAGGCCGCCGTTGGCGCCGCGGGCGATGGCCAGCAGGGCGTCGTCGGTGATGGCGATTGCCTCGGCATTGCAGATGAAGCGCAGACGGCGGACGATGTCGCTCACGGAGATACGGCGCAGGTCGAAGCGCTGGCAACGGCTGATGATCGTTGGCAGCACCTTGTCGCCCTCGGTCGTCGCGAAGATGAACTTCACGTACGGCGGCGGCTCCTCCAGCGTCTTGAGCAACGCGTTGAAGGCCGCCGTCGAGAGCATGTGCACCTCGTCGAGGATGAAGATCTTGAAACGGCTGTGGGTCGGCGCGAAGGGCACCTGATCTAGGAGCTGGTGGATATCCTCAACTTTGTTGTTGGAGGCCGCGTCGAGTTCGATGACGTCGATGTCGGTGCCGTTGGCGATGCCCTTGCAGTTGTCGCAGACGCCGCAGGGATGGTCGGTCGGCCCCTTCTCGCAGTTCAGTGCCATGGCGAAGATGCGCGAGAGGGTGGTCTTGCCGATGCCGCGCGGCCCGATGAAGAGGTAGGCGTGGGCCAAGCGGTCCTTGGCGATGGCATTGGCTAGCGTACGCGTGACGTGCTCCTGACCGACGACATCGTCGAAGGTCTGGGGACGCCATTTGCGCGCCAGTACTTTGTAGGCCATGGACGGTCCTTTTCTGTCGGTCAGCGCGCGAGGAGCGCGCTGACGAGGCTGTTGAACCGGGCCGGGTCGGGCGGGAGGGAACCCTCGGCGAGGCAGGCCTGACCGTAGAGCAGGTCAATCGTGTCGTCGCGGCGGGATTCATCCTTCTCGTCGGCGAGCGCCTTGATGATGGCGTGGTCCGGATTGATTTCGAGAATGCGTTTGTCTTCGGGGACGCTCTGGCCCATGGCCTCCATCATGCGACGCATGGCGGGATTCATGGCCGCGGGATCGGCCACCAGACAGCAGGGCGAATCGGTCAGACGGGCCGTCAGACGGACCTCCTTGACCGTAGCGGAGAGACGGGTGGCGATGGCGTCGGTCAGGGGCTTCAGCGTCTTGGCCGCGGCATCAAGCGCGTCGGTCTTGGCCTTGTCGGCCTCAGGAGCGGTGTCGGCCTTGTCGGCGAAGACGATCGGCATCTTGTCATACTCGCGGAGCTCGCCGGCGATGAACTGATCCACGGGCGAGGTCAGGAAGAGGATGTTCCGGCCCTTGGCCTTCAGCGACTCCAGGCAGGGGCTCTGACGCGCGGCCTGCAGCGTATCGGCCGTCAGGGCGTAAATTGCCTTCTGATCCTCAGGCATCGCATCGCGGTATGCGCGCAGCGACGTGAAGTTTCCGCTCTTCTCGTCACGGAAGCGCATGAGCTCCAAAAGCTTCTCGCGGTTTTCCCAATCGCTGTGGTAGCCCTCCTTGACGAAGTCGCCGAGGGCCGTCGTGAAGGTCTCGTAATCCTCGGGCTTGTCCTTGGCCATTTCGGCTAGGGCCTTAAGGACGCGGTTGGTGATGTCGCCTCGGATCTTGCGGATGATGGCGTCGTCCTGGAGCATTTCACGGGAGACGTTAAGCGGCAGATCGCTCGAATCGACTACCCCCTTGAGGAAGCGCAGCCAGCCGGGGATGAGCTCTTCAATCTCGTCGCCGATGAAGACGTTGCGGACGTAGAGCGAGAGGCCGTGGCGGTTGCCGGGCATCATCAGCTCCATGCCGGCCGTTTTCGGAATGAAGAGCAGCGCGCGATATTCAAGCGTGCCCTCGGCCACGATGTGGAGCGTGCGTAGTGGGGCGCCGTAATCGTGCGAGATGTGGTGATAGAAGGTCTCGTACTCCTCAGGCTTGATTTCGCTCTTCGGACGCTTCCAGAGGGCCGTCATCGTATTGAGCGGCTTGTCGTCGTCTTCCTTGTCCTCCTCAGGCTTCTCACCCTCCTTGGGCTTGCTCAGCGTCTTGAGGGTGATTGGGTAGGCGATGAAATCGGAATAGCGGCGGATCAGGTCGCGGATGGTCCACTCGGAGGTGTACTGCTCCATGCCCTCGCGCAGATGAAGGGTGATGGACGTGCCGGGGACCGTGCGCGAACCGTCATCAATCGTGTACTCGCCGTCGCCGGCGCTTGTCCAACGGGCCGCCGCCTGGTTCTCACCGCGGCGCAGCGTGTCGACCGTTACCATGTCGGCCACCATGAAGGCCGCGTAGAAGCCGACGCCGAATTTGCCAATCAGCTCGGGGATGTTGGTCTCTTTGCCCTCCTTCAGGGCCTCGGCAAAGGCCTTCGTACCGCTCTTGGCAATCGTGCCCAGCGCGTCCTCGAGTTCGGCGGCCGTCATGCCGATGCCGTTATCCTCGACCGTTAGCGTGTGGGCCTCCTCATCGGCCGTCAGACGGATACCCCAGGTCGGCGCCTCCGGCGCGATCGTCGTGTCTGTCAGCGACAGGTAACGGGCTCGGTCGATGGCGTCCGACGCGTTGGAGACGAGCTCACGCAGGAAGATTTCCTTCTTCGAATAAAGCGAATGAATCACGAGATCCAGCATCTCACGGATCTCAGCTTTGAAAGCACAGGTTTTAGACATTCTGAATTCCTCTTTCCTTCGATATTTATCGGGACGCATCAGTATAGCAAATCCGTCTGCCGACAAATCACTCCTTCGCCCTCTCGGAATTGACGCGGAGCGGTGAATCCGATAGGGTAATGCCCGAAAGGATGGATCTCCATGATTTGGTGCGTGCAGGCTGACTTTCCCGAACCGTGGGGGGCGTTTTGGCTCCGCTTTGACGGTCATGTGCTGACGGGAGTGAGAGCCCGTGCCCAAGGTCCTTTTCTGGAGGGTGAGGTGGGGCGAATGCGAGATTCCGTGGCCTTTGGCCGGATTGTGGATTGGTTGGAATGCTATTTCGCCGGGGAGCTGCCCAAATCGTTACCGCCCTTGGCACTGACCGGCCTCTCATCCTTCGGACGGCGTGTGCTGGAGGCCGCGTCGGCGGTGCCGTATGGGATGGCCGTCACCTATGGGGAACTGTCCGCACGCGTGGCGCCCGGGCAGCCGGGCCTGGCACGGGCCGTCGGCACGGCCTTGGGGCGCAATCCGATTCTTATTCTGGTGCCCTGCCATCGTGTGTTGGGGCAGGGCGGACGGCTAAGCGGATACGCCGGCGGCACGGCGCTCAAAGCCGCGCTGCTCCGGCTTGAAGGCATCGCCTTCCGCTGAATCCTTTTGCCTTTCATGCGATTCGGTAAGTGCGCCCTCCGATATCCGTCAAGAAGCGTGGGCTTCAGGATGATGTCATTGGGATGGACCTTTCTGATGCGCTTCGAGAAATGCCGGGCCATATAATAGGAGGCAAAGAGGTCGAGGGGGCTGGGGATGGCCATAGGAGTTGTTGTGCGAGAAAATAAGGCCGAGCATTGGTCTGGGTGAGATTGTCGAAGGTTGTCTTTTGGAACAGGATTATGCGAATGTCGGCGTGCTTGCGCTCAGATTGCCAGCAGAGTCAGTCTGGGGCTAAAACACCATGACAGGCATGAAGACGTCCCGGATGGGACGCCCTGCCGGATGGGTGTGCGGGGCCTTGGGTATACAGGGTGAATGGGAGGGCACACAGCCACCTTTGGCTCCATGCGCATGAAGCTCCCGGAAGGGGAACCGGGAGACGGCACGAAAGGGATTCGTGGTAAGGTTGCTTCAGACCGACAGTACGGCCAAGAGAGACTCGCTACCCTATATGGTAGTCATTCGCTACCATATATGGTAGTCATTCTCTACCATATATGGTAGTACAGCACTACCCTATAGGGTAGGATGTCGACTTAGGGCAAGGTGCAGGTCACTTATCGGTCGCTGTGCGGTCCTGATAGGGACTATTGGGGGTGGCTTATGAAGGTCAGAGGGGGGGGGAAAGCGTGACTTTCGTGTAAAAGGAGGCCTGCACGTGTTCAGGGGGGCCGCATCGTCCGTGGGAGGGGGGCTTTCCGGATTGGCCTTTTGGGCGTAAGCCCGTTTGGAGGCAGTCAACGCACCCCTTGTCCGGAAAATGTAAATGCGCCTATGTTCAAAGGCCGTAGGCGCATTTCGGATGGCAAGTGACGGCCGGAACAATAGGCAGACAGCATAGAGTTTTTTTGCCTGCCCGGTTTATGTCCCGAGCTGAATTCAGATGAGCGGCTGAAGGCAGATTTGAAGCACGCAATCTCAACCGGCAAGCCGCGACGACAGGCGCGTGAGAAGTTGCCGGAGAAAGCCGAATTTCATAGGCAGACGGCCCAAATCTGCCCCGAACGTGTAAAAGGCTACCTTAAGGACAAGTGCGTCCTACACACCGCCCATACTGATATTTAGCTCTTGAAGCAATACGTACGACGCGCACTGATACACGATTGAGAAATAAAGACTGGCTCACCTTCACAGATGTATACGAAGGTGAGCCAGTTTGAGGCACGAGCAACCGCCCAGTGCGGGGCCGTATGCTGTGTGGTGTGGGAGGCCGGCGGGGTAACCCGCCTCTTACCCAACGATGTCCTGAGGCTTAGGCTCAGAGCACGGCACATTCGTCAACGAGCTGACGGAAGACCTTGTTGGCCAGCTCTTCGTTGACGACCTCGCCAAGACGGCCGTTGTCGGCTAGGCGGCGGTAGACCTTCTCAGGGGACATTTTGACCATGTGGCCGATACGCTCGAAGAGGCTCTTCATCTCATCGCCGGTCAGCGTGACCTTGCGGTCGTGGGCCAGCTTGAGGAGAGCGTAGGTGCGGCGGATGTAAGCGGTGGCGTCGGCTGCGGCCTTGACGTACCGGCTGTCCTTGCGGAGGCCTTCGGGATCGTTGGCGAAGGCTTCGAGAGGCTTGGTCTCGTCGTTCTTCAGGATGGTCTCGACACGGTCATTGAACTGGCCTTCGGGGATGTCGAAGGTGAGGGAGTCGTCGATAGCTTTGGTCAGGTCGGAGACGGCACGGCGCTCTTCGGCTTCGCGACGGGCGTAGGTCAGCTGGTCAGTGACGCGCTGACGGAGCTCATCCATGGACTTCAGGTTAAAGCGCTCGAGGATGGTCTGGTCGTCAGCGGTGGTCATCTTGCGCATCGCGGTGACGGTGACCTGATAGTTGACCGTGCGGCCCTTGAGGTCCTCAATGCGATAATCCTCGGGATAGACGGAGGTCAGGGAGACGGACTCGTTCAGCTTCTTGCCGAGGAGGGCGTCGCGAAGGCCGGGGATGAAGGCGTCCTCGCGGAGCTGCACCCAGTAATCCTTGTCGGCGGCGTAGATTTTGGCGGCGTCGGAGAGGGTTTCCGCGTCAAGATCGGAGGTGAAGGTGATGGAGAGGAGATCGTCCTCGGTGGCGACATCGTTCTCGCCGGCGGCCTGGAAGGAGGAGGCCATGCGGCGGACGTCGGCAATCTGCTTCTCGATGGCGTCTTCGGCGACGGTCGTGTCGATCTTCTTCACCTGCCAGGAGGAGACTTCTGGAAGCTCGAAGGTCGGCTCGATATCGGCGAGTACTTCAAGGGTGGCGCCCTGGCCGGGAGCGGTCTCGAGCTTGTCGACGCCGGCGATGCCGACAATCTTGTGCTCGGTCTCGCGGGAGGCCTTGGTAATGCAGAACTCTGCGATGTCCTGCTTGGCGCGCGCTTCGATTTCCTTGCCGAAGAGCTCATTGATCTTGGCGGTGGGCACCTTGCCCTTGCGGAAGCCGGGGATCGAGGCGTTCTGGGTGTAAGCGGCGCGGACACGCTTGAAAATGGGGTCGATTTCCTCGGCGGCGGCCACGAGGTTCAGTTTGATGCGGCACGGGCCGATGTTTTCAACAGTAGTATTCATCGATGCTTCCTCAAAAAAGGGGCCCTTGGCCCCAGACAAAAAAGATGGGCGGCATGATACCATAACGGAGCGGCCTCACGCAAACCGCGCGTGCATAAGAACGGCGCGCAGAAACGGTTCCGCTGGGGCCTCCGGAGTGGCTCAGCTGGGGGTCCCGTCCTCGTTGAGCAGGGCGCGCCCGATGTAGGGCGAGACGCCCCAAAAGGCACAGAGCTCCGTGTATTCGGCGATGGCTTCACCATGAGCCGGACGGATGCCGCGCTCGGCGCGGATCAGAATCTTGCGGGCCGTGGCCTCTCCGGAGACGAACTCCATGACGTTGGCGCGGTAGCCGCAGATGCGCAGGACTTGGGCGCGGAAGGTGTCGGTGAGCAGGTCCGCCAGGCGTTCGCGCAGGATGCCGTGACGCAGCGGGGCGCGCATGGGGCCGCCGCCGACCAAGGCATGATGGAGTTCGTGCTGGCAGCAGGGCACGCAGAGGATGCGCTCGGCCTTGTGGCGGACAGCTGCGATGAGGGCGTCATCGGTGGCCGTGTCGCAGGCTTGCAGGCTCATGACGATGCTCGGGCTGTCGGGGGCTTCGGCTGCGGCGATGGTACAGTCGCGGAAGGTGACTTCGTCGGCCACGCCGAGTGCTTCGGCCATCGCGCGCGCAGAGGCGATGACATCGGGATTGCGGTCAATGCCGAGGACGGAGACGTTGCGGAATCCTTTGGCATGGACCAGATACTGATGGAGGGCGAGTGTCAGGTAGGCCTTGCCGCAGCCGTAGTCGACGACGGTGTAGGCGGCCGGAGGCGTGTCGGGCAGCATCGGCTCGATGCAGCGCAGCAGCGCGTTGACCTGATCGTACTTGCCGCGCATGGAGGGCTTGATACGGCCGTCGCCGTCGGCGATGCCAATGATCTTCAGCAGGGCTTCGGCGGGAAAGGCCGTGAGCGGCTGCTTCTTGATGTGGTCATGGGCGCCCTCGGGTTGGGCGACACCTTCGGACGGGGTGGGGGAGGCCTTGCCGCGGGAGGTCAGGACCTTGCCCTTCTTGGTGACGCGGAGATGGAGGTCGCCGTCGACTGTGATGAGGTGCAGGTCACGGCGTCCCTTCTGGGCGAGAATCTCGTCTAGCCCGTCCCGCGCTTCGGCTTCGTCGAAGTTGCGCACGCGGGTTCTGCCGTCATCGACCATTTCGGCCTGAAACTTCGCCAGGCCCTTGATGGTGATGGGGCGGAGGGAGATGCGGAAGGTCTTGCCGCCGCGGGTCAGCGACTGCGTGAGACGGATAAAACCGGGGGTTTCGAAGACGCGGGCGCGGATTTCGGTTGTCAGCTCTTCGGGGAGAAGGTTGGTATCGTTGTCCATGGAATCCTGGGGGACTGTAATGTTGGGGAGGAGCCGTCACGGAAGGACGGACCCCGTGGGGACTCAGTGTTTTTTTCGGTTACGCTTCGCCTTGGCGTTGATTCGGACGGCGACGTCGTGGCGGAGTGAACCGTGTCTGAGTCGGTGGGTCGGGGAGGAGTCGCGGTCGCGGACTTGACTCTTGTAGAGGGTCCATCCGGGGGTCAGCAGGAAGGAGAGGCCGCAGACCCACATGGCCGGAATGAGCAGATTGTGATTGCCGGTGAATTCACTGACCATCAGAATCGCGGCCAGCGGTGTGCGGACGGCGGCGGTAAGATAGCCGGCCATGCCGATCATGGCGAAATTGGAGATGCAAAAGCCCTGGTCGGGGAAGAGCGTGTCGGCGAGGGCGCCGATGCTGGCGCCATACATCGCGCCGCTGAAGAGGGCCGGACCGAGCATGCCGCCGGCGCCGCCGGAACCGACGGTGAAGGAGGTCGTAATACTCTTGATGATGCCCAAGGCGAAGAGCAGAATGATGATGTGACCGCCGAAGGCCGTCGAGGTGTAGACGAAGTCATTGGTCTGGAGCGTCTGCTGAATGTAACCATACCCAGAGGAGAGAATCTGTGGGAAGAAGAGACCGACGGCACCCGTCAGCAGACCACCGATCATCGGCTTGAGCCACGGCCGGATGAGGAGCCTGCGGAAGACAATCTCGGTCTGGCGGAAGAAAAGAATGTTGAAACGCACCGCCGCGGCGATGACGAAGGCCAGCACGGCGTAGGCGACGAAGCGGACGGGGGAATCGAAGATCTCCTGCGGCGTGCCGAAGACCGGTTCCCACCCGAAAACGCAGGCAAAGGTCATGTAGGAGAAGGTCGAGGCCACCATCGAGGGAATCAGCACGTCACCCTCGAGATCGAAGCCTCGGTAGAGAATTTCGGCGGCGAAGAGGGCTCCTGCCATGGGCGAACGGAAGATGGCACCGATGCCGGCCGCCATGCCGGCGGAGAGGAAGACGCGCCGTTCGTATTCCGAGAGCTTCAGAAGCCGCGCGATGGCAGTGCCGCAGGTGGCACCGATCTGTGTAACGGGGCCTTCGGCACCGGCGCTGCCGCCGGTGCCGATAACGAGCGAGGAGGCGATGACCTTGACCGGGGCCACGGAGGGCGGGATGGCGGTGGCGGAGTGATGGTAGGCCGCGATGACGGTGTCGGTGCCGTGCCCCGACGCCGACGGCGCGAAACGATGCGCGATCAGCCAGGCCAGCGTCGCGCCGACGGCCGGCAACAGGAACCGGAAGAGTCCCGCCAGAATATCTCCGAGGGCCGGCACCTCAATGCCGAAGACCTCGCGGCCCGGCCAGAGCCGGTCGAGCAGGGTGTAGTGAACCTCGGAGACATGGACAAGGGCACTCTCCCCGTCAGCCAGCGGCGGCGTGTAGTGAGCGAAGGCCTCCAGAGAGAAGGCCCTCACCCATTCGATCATGGAGAAGAACCAGACCGACATCAGGCCGACGACGATGCCGATGACGGCGCAGATGAGCACCATGCGCCCCATGCGGATGGTTTCGCCCTCCGCCGGGACCCAAAAGCGAAGCCATTTCAGGGAGGTGTTGCCGGTTCGGGCAAACCCCGGAGGGGAGCGCTTGCCGTCAGCCTCCATGAATCAGTCCCGAAGGATGCGTGCGAAGAAGCGCGCGACGGGAATGGTGCCGACGAGACGCTTGCTCTTGTCCACGACGTAGCATACGGCGGCGTTGCGCTCGGCCATCTCGGCGGCGATTTCACGACCGCTGGCCTCGATGTCGCAGACGCAGAGGTCGGTGCCCATCGCCTCGCGGACATGCTGGCTGCGGGTTTCGCGCAGACGGGCCGCGAGGGGTTCGAGCGTCGGTGTCGGCGTGGTCTGGAAGAAGGGCAGACGCCGCAACCCGTGGGGGACGAAGCACCCCAGCAGGGCACGCGTGTCGATGACGCCGACCAGACAGCCGTGTTCGTCCGTGACGGGAGCCTCGGCAATCGAGCCGGCCATGAAGGCCTCCAGCGCGTCGTAGAGCGGAGCGTCCTGGGAAATCGTCTGTACCGTGGTATCCATCAGGTCGGCCGCACAGATGTAGGCCGGCAGCTTCATCTCGCTGCGGCGGAAGAAGTGAACCACGTCGGCCGGGGTTTGGGACGTGGCCAGACGGTCGACCGCGCCGGGGGCGCGCAGGGCGTTGGCCAGAGCCCGGAGAATCTGCAGATAGCGCGCCGGCTGGCTTTCGGGAACCAGCAGCAGGAAGACGAGACGGACCGGCGGCATGCTGTCGTCCATCGTCAGGCTGGAGGGATAGACACCGACCGCCAGGTAGGGACGGTCGAGCGCTTCCAGACGCGCGTGGGGCATCGCCACGCCGTTGCCGATTACCGTCGGGGCGACGCGCTCGCGTCGGAGCACTGCGTCGACAATCGGGTCAACTTTGGTCGAGGGCAGGTGGTTTTCAACAATCTTGGTGACCAGACGGTGAACCAGATTGTAGGTAGAGGGCACGGAGGTGTCGATGACGATGTCGGTTTCCGTGAAAAACGAGGTCAGATAGAGGGGTGTGTTTTCTGTCGTCTCACTCATGCTGGGCTCCTTGCATTGAACCGCTTCTGTACTCGTATGTTAGCACATCCCGCCCGGTTATGCCCGTACAATCGTGACGGCGCCGTCGTCGGCCGGTGTGACCGGCAGGGCGAAGACAGCTGCCTTGCCCGCGGGGCGGGCCCCGGCCAGGGCTCCGCAGAGGTACGCCTTGGCCTTGCGCACGGCCTCACGCAGAGGGCGGCCAAGCGCCAAATTGGCCGCGATGGCGGAGGCCAGCGTGCAGCCCGTACCGTGCGTTGTCGTCGGCCGCTCGATCGTCGGCGCGGTGACGTTCCAGAGCCCCTCGCTGTCGCAGAGAATGTCGGTCGAGGGCATGTCGGCCAGATGGCCGCCCTTGAGGAGTACTGCGGCGGCGCCCGTGATGCGGCGGAGCTCCGAGGCGGTCTCGCGCATTGCTTCGGGCGTCCGGACGGGACGGCCGGTCAGGGCTTCGGCCTCGGGGAGATTGGGCGTGACGAGCGTGGCCCGCGTCGTCAGGGCGAGCAGGGCCGATTCGGCGTCGGCATCGATCAGCCGCGCGCCGCTTGTGGCCACCATGACCGGGTCGACGACCAAGGGCACGCGGTCCGTTCGGTCCGCAATCCAGTCGGCCACGACGCCGATCAGCGCCGCGTTGACAAGCATACCGGTCTTGACGGCACCGAGGTCGAAGGCTTCGCCGACGCGCTCGAGCTGGGCGCGGAGAATCTCTGGGGCGGCCGGCTGGATGGCGCTGACCCCCATGGGGTTCTGCGCCGTTAGCGCCGTGATGGCCGTGCAGCCGTGGACGCCGAAGTGGGTGAAGGAACGCAGGTCGGCCTGAATGCCGGCGCCGCCTCCGCTGTCACTGCCGGCAATGGTCAGGGCAACGGGGGCGGCTGTAAGGGTCCGGCTCACGGATTACTTCCCAGCGGCTTTGCGCTTGGCTAGGGCGGGTTCGCCGATGATGGCCTTGATGCGGCGGACGCCGGCGGAGGAGCTCTCTTCCTTCAGAATCTTGAAGGCGACGAGCTCAGAGGTGTTGTTGGCGTGCGGGCCGCCGCAGACCTCCTTGGAGAAGTCACCGATGGTGTAGACCTTGACCTGCTCGCCATACTTCGCGGTAAAGAGCGCCGTGGCGCCGGAGGCCTTGGCCTCCTCGATCGGCATTGTCTCGCAGGTCACGGGCAGGGCGCGGGTGATCTGCTCGTTGACGATGTCCTCGACCTGCTCGAGCTGTTCCTTCGTCATCTTCTCAGGATGGGAGAAGTCGAAGCGTAGACGCTCGACCGTGATGTTCGAGCCCTTTTGATTGACGTGCTCGCCGAGTACGTTCTTGAGGGCGCGGTGGAGCAGGTGAGTTGCCGTGTGCAGACGCGTGGTCTGTTCGGAATGGTCGGCCAGGCCGCCCTTGAAGACGCCTTCACCCTGCTTGGATGCCTCTTTGTGTTTCTCCTCGGCTTTGAGGAAGCCGTCCTTGTCGACGGTCATGCCGCGTTCGGCGGCGAGCTCTTCGGTGAGCTCCAGCGGGAAGCCGTAGGTGTCATAGAGCTTGAACGCGGTCTTGCCCGAAATCTGGGTCTGGCCGTGCTCGGCCATGACGATGGCGACCTTCTCGAATTCGTGGCGGCCCTGGGTCAGCGTCTTGGCGAAGCGGCTCTCTTCGGCCGTGAGTTCGCTGACGATGAGCTCGCGCTTCTCCTGAAGCTCAGGATAGAAATTCACGTAGGTGCCGATGACGATGTCGGCCATCGTGGCGGTGAAGCCCGTGGGCAGGCCGAGGTCCATGGCGTAGCGGACCGCGCGGCGGATCAGGCGGCGTAGCACGTAGTTGGCGCCGACGTTGCCGGGCTTGACGCCCCCCTTGGGGTCGCCCAGAATAATCGTGGCGGTACGCATGTGGTCGGCGATGATGCGCTCGGCGCGGACGCGATCGGCCTCGGGCAACGCATGCGTAGTGAGCTCGCGGATCTTCTCCAGCAGCGGCAGGAAGAGCTCCGATTCGTAGACGGTCTTGTAGCCGTTGATCATGCAGATGGTGCGCTCGACGCCCATGCCGGTGTCGACGTTATGCTGCTTCAGAGGCTCATAGGTCCCCTGGGCCGACTTGTTGTACTGCATGAAGACATCGTTCCAGATCTCGATGTACTTGCCGCAACCGCAACCGGGACCGCACTCGGAGCCGCAGGGCTTCTTGCCGGTGTCGATGAACATCTCGGTATCGGGACCACAGGGCCCCGTCGTGCCCGCGGGACCCCACCAGTTGTCCTCACGGCCCTTGGCGTAGATGCGCTCCTCGGGAATGCCGAGGGCCTTCCAGCAGGCGATGGCCTCATCATCGCGCGGAATGTCGCCCTCGCCGCGGAAAACCGTGACCGAGAGCTGCTCGGGGTTGAAGCCCAGATGCTTCGTCAGGAATTCATAGCTCCACGCGATGGCTTCCTTCTTGAAGTAGTCGCCGAGCGACCAGTTGCCCAGCATTTCGAAGAAGGTCAGGTGCGCGCTGTCGCCGACGGCCTCGATATCGCCGGTGCGGACGCACTTCTGCACGTCGGTCAGGCGGGTGCCGGCCGGATGCTTTTCGCCGAGCAGATAGGGAACCAAAGGATGCATGCCGGCCGTTGTGAAGAGCACCGTCGGGTCGTTTTCGGGAATCACCGAGGCCCCGGAAATGATCGTGTGGCCCTTTGATTCAAAGAACTTGAGATACATATCGCGCAACGCGTCTGCCGTAAGCTTGGCCATAAAATGAAACTCCTTCTGGATAAAAACGCGCGACAGTATATCACACTTCGGTCTCTTTCACGCGGGACGGCCAAATGGCGAAAGGCGACAGATGCGAGGGCTTTTTGCTATCATCTAAGGGAAATGTTTTTGGGAGCTACACTGCATGTATGAACGGGACGAGATCGTTGCGCGGATTGGGAAGCTGAAAGACGGCATCACCGAAATGCGCGGTTACCTGAATATCGAAGAACGCATGGACCGCCTGGCCCAGGCCGAAGCCAAACAGGCCGAAACCGGATTCTGGGACAATCCCGAGGCCGCGCGTTCCGTCATCGCCGAAGCCAACTCCGAGAAGGCCTTTATCAACCCTTTCAATGACCTCTGCTCCGCCGTTGAGGAAGCCGAAACGGCCCTCGAGATGGCCGACGCCGAAGACCCCGGCGACGACCAGGATATGATGGCCGCCGAGGCCGTCTCCAGTCTTGACCGCGCCGAAAAGATTCAGGACAAACTCCGTCTCCAGTCGCTGCTCTGCGGCAAACTCGATTCCTGCTCGGCCATTCTGACCCTTCACTCCGGCGCGGGCGGCACGGAAGCCTGCGACTGGGCTCAGATGCTCTTCCGCATGTATCAGATGTACGCCGAGGACGGCGGTTTTGAGGTCGAGGTCCTCGATCTGCAGCCGGGCGAAGAGGCCGGCATCAAGTCGGTCATGTTCGAAGTCAAGGGCCCCTACGCCTATGGTTACCTCAAGGCCGAGCGCGGCGTCCACCGCTTGGTGCGCATCTCACCCTTTGACGCGGCCAAGCGCCGTCACACCTCCTTCGTCTCGCTCGACGTCGTGGCCGACATTCCCGATGACATCGAGGTCGAAATCAAGGAAGAGGACCTGCGCGTCGACACCTACCGCGCCGGCGGCGCCGGCGGCCAGAAGGTCAACAAGACCGACTCCGCCGTCCGACTCACCCACATTCCCACCGGCATCGTGGTTGCCTGCCAGGTCGAACGTTCCCAGCATCAGAACCGCGCCCGCGCCATGCAAGTCCTCAAGGCGAAAATCTACGAATACGAAATGGACCGCAAGCGCAAGGAAATGGAGCGCTTCTACGGAGACAAAGGCGAAATCGCCTGGGGCAGCCAGATCCGCTCCTACGTCTTCCAGCCCTACACGATGGTCAAGGACCACCGTACCAATTACGAGACGGCCAATATCCAGGGCATGATGGATGGCCGCTACGTTCAGGATTTTGTCGAAGCCTATCTGAAACAGCGTGCGCAGGAAGCGCAGGCCTAACAAGGAGATCAATGATGACGTACGACGAAGCCAAAAAGACACTCGAAGCGGCCGGTCAGGGACATGTCCTCCGCTTCTGGGACAAGCTGGATGAGACCGCCCGCGCGGCCCTGCTGGCTCAGATCGAGGCCCTCGATTTCGCGGCCATTGCCCGTATGCAGGGTATCCTTGCCGATGCCGGCAAGCCCGTCAACGCCGGTTCCGATTTCGAACCCGCCCCCGTCGCCGAGCTTGGCGAAGTCGCCCACGCCTCCGCCGTGGCCAAGGGTGAGGCCCTCCTGCGCGAAGGCAAGGTCGCCGTCCTCCTCGTTGCCGGCGGTCAGGGGTCCCGTCTCGGTTACGAAGGCCCGAAGGGCGCTTATCCGATCGGACCCGTCACCGAAGAACACTCTCTCTTCTGGTACCACACCCGTAAGCTTGTCGGCTTGGCCAAGACCTACGGCGCCACGGTGCCCTTCTATATCATGACCAGCGAGACCAACGATGCCGCCACCCGTGCCCACTTCGAGGCCAATGGCTGGTTCGGCATGGATCCCGCCGATGTCTGCTTCTTCATCCAGGGTATGTGGCCCGCCCTCGATCCGCAGGGCAAGATCATTCTCGATACCCCCGGCCACATCTTCATGAGCCCTGACGGCCATGGCGGCACCCTCGCCGCGCTCGACCGTTCCGGCGCCTTGGCCGACATGGCCCGCCGCGGCATCGAGCAGGTTTTCTTCTTCCAGGTCGACAACCCGATGGTCGAAGTCGCCGATCCCGCTTTCATCGGCTTCCATGCTTCCCAGCACGCCGACATGACCCTTAAGGTCTGCCTCAAGCGCGACGCGCACGAGGGCATGGGCGTCGTCGTGCGTCGCGGCGACCACTTCGCCATGGTCGAATACTCCGAGCTCACCGATGAGCAGATGGAGCGAATCAATCCCGACGGCACCCTCTGGCTCCGCTACGGTTCCCCGGCCATCCATGTCTTCTCCTACGACTTCCTCCGCCGTGAGGCCGACAAGGATATGCCTCTCCATCTCGCCCACAAGAAGATCCCCTATGTCAACGACGCAGGCGAGATCGTCAAGCCCTCCGCGCCCAACGGCTACAAGTTTGAGAAGTTCATCTTCGATGTCATGCCCAACGCCAAGACCCTTCTCAACCTCGCCTTCGACCGCACGCAGGAATTCTCCCCCGTCAAGAACGCCGAAGGCAATGACTCCCCCGCCACCGTCCGTCGCGATCTGCAGGCCAAGTGGCGCGGCTGGTTCGCCAAGAACGGCATCGACATCCCCGATGACATGCCGATCGAAATCGATCCTGCCTACATCCTCAATGCCGACCAGCTCCGCACCAAGGGCCTTCGTATCGGCTAAACTCTCCGACTCCCGGACACCCAAAAAGCCCCGTCGCCCGACGGGGCTTTTTTAGTGCCTTCTGCGCGACGCTTGCGCGTCTCGGCTTTCCTGCCATCCGTCATCTTGGTCAGTGCTTCAGAGCAACAAAAAGCGCGCCGCGGTTTCGCGGCGCGCCCTTTCGGTCCTGTTCCCGGGGCTTATGACTCGTAACCGTTGGGGTTCATCGACTGCCACTTCCAGGAGGACGCGCACATGTCGTCGAGCGTGTGGGTGGCGGACCAGCCCAAGAGCTCCTTGGCGTAAGTCGGGTCTGCGTAGCACTCCGGCGCGTCACCCGGGCGGCGGGGAGCGATTTCGTAGGGAATCTCCTTGCCGCAGGCCTTCGAGAAAGCCTGGATCATGTCGAGCACGGAGTAACCGGTGCCGGTGCCCAAGTTGACGGTGTAAATCTGGCCGGGTGTCTGCTCGAGCTTGCGGAGGGCGGCGAGGTGGCCGCGGGCCAGGTCGACGACGTGGATGTAGTCACGGACGCCCGTGCCATCCTTGGTCGGATAGTCGTTGCCGAAGACGCGGACCTTCGGCAGACGGCCGACCGCGACCTGCGAAATGTAGGGCATCAGGTTGTTCGGGATGCCGTTCGGATTCTCGCCGATGCGGCCCGATGGGTGGGCGCCGACCGGGTTGAAGTAGCGCAGCAGCACCACGCCCAGATCAGGTTCGGCGGCCTTGACGTCCGTGAAGACGCGCTCGAGGAAGAGCTTCGTCGCGCCGTAAGGGTTGAGCGCGCCGGTCTTGCAGTGCTCATCCAGCGGGACCTTCTCAGGCATGCCGTAAACGGTGGCCGAGGAGGAGAAAACGATGTTGCGGCAGCCGTATTTCTTCATGAGGTCCAGCAGGTTGAAGGTGCCGGTCATGTTGTTGTGATAGTAGAAGAGCGGCTTAGACACGGATTCGCCGACGGCCTTGAGACCGGCGAAGTGGATGACGGCATCGTAGTGGGCCTTCTTGAAGACCTCTTCGAGCGCGGCGTAATCCAGCAGGTCGACCTTGTAGAAGTTGGGCTTGCGGCCGGCGAGCTCGGCGCCGCGGCGGACGGCCTCTTCCTGGGAGTTGTAGAGATTGTCGACAATCGTAATGTCGTAGCCCGCCTGAAGCAGTTCGATGACGGTGTGGGTGCCGATGTAGCCGGCGCCACCGGTGACGAGAATATGCATGGTGTGAACCTTTCCTGAGTTTACCATTCTGTAGTAAAAGAAACTGAGCTTTCTCCGGGCTTCAGCGGGGTTGCCAGCAGGGGTTCTCCCGAATAAAGCCGCGCGATGTCGGCTTCCAACGTCTCCCAGTTAGGATACCGCAGTGCTCTGTCTTTGGCAAGCATCCTGTTGAGAATCAGTGCCAATTCCCGCGGCGTCTCGGGGACGATGATGCGCGGGTCGCGAGCAAAGTTGGGGCCGATATGGGCGTCGATGACCTCTTGGCTTGTCTTGCCCGGAAAGAGGGTGTACCCCGTCAGCAGATGGTAGAGCGTCGCGCCGAGAGAATAGATGTCGGATCGGCAGTCAAGGTCGGGCAGATCGTAAATCTGCTCCGGACTCATGTAGCAGGGGGTGCCCATGACCTCGGCTTCGCCGTTCTCCGCGGAGGCGGCCGTCTTGCGGGCCGTCAGGATGGAGCGCGAGATGCCCAGATCCATGACTTTGATCGTCCCGTCGGCGTCAACCATGATGTTGTCGGGTTTGAGGTCGCAGTGGACGACCGAGAAGCGCTTCCACGCGTAGGCCAGCGCCTGCGCGACGGTTTCGAGGATAATGACGACATCCTCGATGCGGACCTTCTTGCGGCTGTCCAGATAGAAGGCGAAGGTGTAGCCCTCGACCAGCTCCATGACGAAATAGTAAAGTCCCTGATAGCAGCCGGCGTCATAGACGCGGACGATGTTGCGGTGCTGAAAGCGTGCGCAGGCCTTGGCTTCGTTGAGAAACCGCGTCACGTCCTCTTCCGTGCGGATGAAGTCACGGTTCAGGACCTTGACGGCGACGTTGCGGCCCGTCGAGACCTGACGGGCTTTGTATACGACCGCGGTGCCGCCCTCGCCGAGGACGGATTCAATCTGCAGATTGGGAAACTGCACGCTCACAACGGCGCCGATTTTAGCGCAATGTCAGCTGAAGGGCAAGCAACGCGTATGCCGTGGAGAGCACGGGGTCTCCCTCCCAGTAACGGTTGTTGCTGTTGACCCAGCTGCCGTCGGCACGCTGACGGGAGAGAATCTCGAGCGCCATGGCTTCGCGCCAGTCGACGGCAGGGTCCTCCGGCGTTTCGAGTTTCCGTACGCCTGCCGCGTCGAGGGCACGCGCGATGACGTAATAGTAGAAATAGAGCCCCTGAACGCCCTGGCCATAATTTTCCTTCAGCGACCAATGCTTTCCAAGAAAGAGCAGGGTAGAGCGGACGCGCGGGTCGGAGCGGGAGAGTTTGCAGTGCAGCATCGCCAGAAGCCCGGCGTAGGTCATGGACCCTGTCGCGCGCAGCGTCTCGCCCGGGTCGACCCCCGGTTGCACGCGGCGCGCCACGTCGTGGCGGTAGAGAAATCCGCCCTCCTCCGCGCCTTCGGTCTCCTGGAGCGAGAGGATGTAGCGCTTGGCTTTGTCCCAGTCAATGTCGACCTTCTTCTGCCCTGCGGGACGGGCCTCCTCCAGATCCTCCGTCGCGCGCATGACGTCGGTGGCGTAGAAGGTATTGTTGAGGTCGGTATAGATGCGGCGGTTATCGCGGTCATAACCGAATCCACCCTCGTGCAGTCCTTCGGTCTGCTGCTGCGTCGAAGCGATGTAGGCGCGCGCGGCGAGAAGGATGGCCGTGTGCTCGCGCTTAGTGTCGGCGGCATGGAGGGCCTTCAGGCAGAGACAGGTGTTGTAGTTGCCGAGACCCCCGCCGACGCGCCCGGGAATCGGCACGTAGATGCCGCCGTCGGCTTGCGCGCAGGCGAGCAGGTAGGTTACGGCCTTGGCGCTCTCATCGGCATAGGCCGCGTCGCCCGACTCGTTCAGCGCCGTGAGCGCCAGAGCGCTCATGCCGGGAAAGCGTCGGTCAGACCAGCTGCCGTCGGCGTTCTGCGCGGCGGCCAACCAGTCCCTTCCCTCGCTCAGCGCGCGGTGAACCTTGTTTGCCGTCTCCGGCGTCAGGGCTTGGAGAAGGGTGATGGCGAGCGCGCAGCAGAGGGTGAGCAATGTCTTCATGGGAACCTCCTGGGGAAAGCCTCGGCGCTTTCAGAATCTCAGCGTTTTTTGCCGAGCCCGAAGAGCTTCAGCGCGGCGCGGAAGTCAGCCGGCAAAGGCGAATGGACCCGGATGTGTTGACCGAGAATCATGGGGTGGGGGAGTTCGAGTTCCGTCGCGTGCAGCATCTGGCGGGTTACCGAAAGCACGCGCGGGTCGTCGGTCTTCTTCAGGCCGTACTGGCGGTCGCCCACGATGGGGTGACGGATGGCCGAAAGGTGGCGGCGGATCTGATGGGTGCGGCCCGTTTCGATGCTCAGCGCCAGGAAGGTCGCCTCCGGGTTGCCGTAGAGGCGGCGCAGATGGGTCACGGCCCGTTCGCCGTCCAGCTCGTCGTTGAGCGTGGAATGGTCGCGCTCGACATTGCCCGTGGCGATGGCGTTGTAGTGCTTCGTCACGCGGTGCGTCTTGAATATCGCGATGGCCGCTTCCAGAGCCTCTGCGTTCTTGGCGAAGAGCAGCACTCCCGAGGTCTCGCGGTCCAGTCGGTGCACGGCCTGAATGGCCGGATTGCGCTCCTGCGCGCGCAGCGTCGCCTCGACGGAATCCTTCCCCTGCGTCAGCAGGCCGGCCGGCTTGTCCGCGGCCAGGTACCACGCGTCCTGCCACAGGATGCGGATATGCGGCACGCGCTCATGCGACTTGTCCTGACGCGCTCCCGTACCGTGGGTGACGGAGAAGGCGACTTTGTCGCCGGCGGCGAGCTCATGGCGGGCCATCCAGACCAGCTTGCGGTTGACCCAGACCACGCGCGCGTCGACCATCGACTTGGCGATGCGTTTGGTGACCTTAAGGCGGGCGGCCAGGAAGTCCTGGAGCGTCATGCCCTCCTCGTCACGCGTGACGGTGACGAGCTTGGGCTTGGCGGCAGTGTCGGCAAAGTGGGGTCTCACGGCGTCCCTCAGAGCGTCTTGACGAAACGGGCGATGCGGACCATGGCTTCCTTGAGGCTCTCCATGCCCGTCGCGTACGAACAGCGGATGAAGCCCTCGCCGCACGGACCGAAGGCCGTGCCCGGTACCACCGCGACGTTCTCGGCGTCCAGCAGCCGCACCGCAAACTCGCGCGAGGTCAGACCGAAATGGCTCACGTTCGGGAAGGCATAGAAAGCCCCCGCCGGACGGTGCATCCGGATGCCCGCCTCGTTGAACGAAGCCAGTAGGAAATTGCGGCGCTGCTCATAGGCGTGCAGCATCGGGGCCATGTCGTCCGCCGGCGACCGCAGCGCTTCCAGCGCCGCGCGCTGCGACGAGGTGCTCGCGCACATGATGGCGTACTGGTGAATCTTCAGAATCGTCGGCATGATCCAAGCCGGCGCGCAGACATAGGCCATGCGGAAACCCGTCATCGCCCACCCCTTTGAGAAGCCGTGCAGCAGCACCAAGCGGTCCCGCAGCTCGGGAATCGACGCGAAGGAAATGTGCTTCTTGCCGTCCCACGTCATCTCGGCATAGATCTCGTCGGAGATGATGATGAGATTGTGGCGGATCACGAAATCAGCGATGTCGCGCACGTCCTGCGCCGTCAGCACCGCGCCCGTCGGATTGTTCGGGAAGTTGAGCAGCAGCGCCTTCGTCTTCGGCGTCACCTTCGCCTCCAGCGCCGCGACGGAGAGACGGAAATTGTCCTCCGCCCGCGTTTCGACCGCGACGGGAACGCCGTGGGCCATGGCAATTTCCGGGCCGTAACTGACGAAGCACGGCTCATGATAGAGGACCTCGTCGCCCGGATTGATCAGCGCGCGCAGCGCGCAGTCGATACCCTCCGAAGCGCCGACCGTCACCAGCACCTCATGCGCGGGATCGTACGTCGCCTCGAAGTGCTTCGCCACGTAGGCCGAAATCGCCTGACGCAGTTCCATCAGACCGGCGTTGCCCGTGTAGTGGGTCTCGCCGTGCTCAATGGAAAACATCGCCGCGTCGCGGATGTGCCAGGGCGTGTCAAAATCGGGTTCGCCCACCGCCAGCGAAATCACGCCCTTGCGGGTGCTGACAATGTCGAAGAATTCGCGGATGCCGCTTTTGGGCAGACAGGTGATGTGCTCCGCCAGAGAGGGAAGATTCGTGCCGCTCATGGAGTGACCGCCAGACGTTCGTCGGCACTCGGGCGCGACATCAGGACATTGCTCTGCTTGTAGGTCTTCAGGCGGAAATGCGTCGCCGTGGAGAGCACCCCGTGAATCGTCGAAAGCTTTTCGCTCACGAAACGCGCAATCGATAGCAACGACTTCCCGTTTACAAAAATCAGCAGATCGTAGGCCCCGCTCATCAGATAGACGGCCTCGACCTCCCCGAAACGGCTCACGCGGTCGGCGATGCGGTTGAACCCGCCGTCGCGCTCCGGCGTCACGCGAACTTCAATCACCGCGTTCACGCGCTCCTGATTGTCAATCAGATCCTCATTGATGATAGCCTGCCAGCCACGGATGATGCCGCGCTTCTCCAGGCGCTGGATTGCGTCTTTCACCTTCGCGGGCTCCACGCCAAGCATCTTGGCAATGTTTTCGGGGCTCTCCTGCGCGTTGTTGCGCAGAATGTCCAAGAGACTTTCGACCATGACAACGGTCTCCTTTCCAAGAAACAAAAAAGCCGCAGGGTGCGCCCTACAGCTCTGATAAAGATGGTTGCCTCGCAAGGATTCGAACCTTGACAAACTGATCCAGAGTCAGTTGTGCTACCGTTACACCACGAGGCATTCCGAACCGGAAAACGCGACACATAGTATCAAATCCCCGCTGCTCCGCGCAAGCAAAAAAGAAAAATAATCGAGTTTGGTACGTTGTAAGATTAGGCCGTGGATTTTCCAAGAGGAAGCGAAAGGCCCCCAGGGCCCCCCTAGGGGGGCCGGC
>CALXSH010000028.1 GCA_944391065.1 uncultured Kiritimatiellota bacterium
ATGGGAGGTCCCGGGTGCGGGACCTCCTTTTTGGTGTGCTCGGGATGCGCACCATGCGCCAAGACGCCATAGGCCGCCGGGCAAGGCCCCTTGGGGCACGCGGGGGCGCTGAAGGAGCCTGAGGCGCCGGAGCGCGCGGCGGCGCGGAAAAGGCTTGCGTTTGGCGGAGGGGGTGGTAAACTGTCGCGCCTCGGAAAGAAGGCAAGGTCTTTTATGATTCAGACAGCGATTCAGATTGTGGCGATCTTTGGGATGATCGGTATTGGGGTTGCGGCGGGGAAGAGGCATTGGTTCCCGGATGACTTTTCGGTGCATCTGTCGAAGCTGCTGCTGAGCGTGCTCTATCCGGCGCTGCTCTTTTCGGCGATTCTGAGGCGTTATACGCTGTCGTCCTTGGCGGCGAACTGGCAGCTGCCGGTGGGGGCGGCGTGCATTCTGCTGACGGGATGGGCCGTGGGATGGCTGGCCAAGCGGACGTTGGTGCGCCATTACCGGGCGCCGACGCGCAGGGCCTTTCACTTCATCTGCACGATGAACAATTACTCGTTTCTGCCGATTATGCTGATTGCGGGGGCGCCGCTGGGGGAGACGGGCGTGGCGATGGTGGCGCTGTCGACGCTGGGCTCGGATACGCTGATGTGGACGCTGGGCTTCAGGACCTTCACGGGGCAGCGGATCAGGCTCCGCACGTTGCCTAAGGTCTTGACGCGGCCGACGTTGCTCGCGTTGCTTTCGGCGGTGGCGCTGTTGGCCGTCCTGCAGGGCTTCGGGGTGGGAACGGACGATCTGATGCGGTGGCCGCTGACGAAGACGGTGCTCGATACGCTCTATGTCTACGTCGGGGGCGGGACGATTGTGACGAGCTCGGTGGTGTGTGGGATGTGCCTGGCGCGCATCTCGCCGAAGGGGCTGCTTGCGCCGCTGCAGCTGCTGACGGCGGCATTCCGCATGGTGATCATTCCGGCGGTTCTGCTGACGGTGCTGATTCTGCTGCCGATCGATCCGGCGCAGCGGTATGTCTTCTCGGTGATTGCGCTGATGCCGGGGGCGATGGTGGGGATTTCGCTGGCTGAGGTGTACGGGGGCGATACGCCCTTCCTCTCGGGTTCGCTGCTGCTGACGCACCTGCTCTGCATTTTCACGGTGCCGCTGGGGCTGTGGGTTGTGAGCTTTTTCGCCTGAGCCTGAATTGACGCGAACCTGCGCAGAGGGACCTCGGGGGAGGGGGACGGCGGGGCGTTTGTGCCTTCGTAACACGTTGAAAATAAGTGGCGTATGCGCCCGTGAAGCCGGTGCCGTGCGGAAAGTCATTGACTCCGGGCGGGCGTTTTTGGTATTTTTCGCGTGCTTATACAGGGATGCAGTGTCCCTGTGGCTTTTCAGGGGCCGATCCGCGATCCAGCCGTCTACTGTCGCACGGACCCCTCGGCACTGCCGGGACGCAGGGCGTTGGAGCCGTCCGCGTCTACTTGTTTTCGGAACCCCGCAAAGAGGCGAAAAACATGGCAAACGAACAGGATCATGTGTTTGGCAAGCTGAAGGCTCCCCTGCAGCCGCCGGACCTGATTGAGATTCAGACGCAGTCGTTCAGGGACTTCCTGCAGGCGGACGTGAGCGCGAGCAAGCGTCAGCACAAGGGTCTGCAGGCGATCTTCAAAGAGGTCTTCCCCGTCGTCAGCAAGGACGGCCGTTACACGATCGATTTCGTGCGGTATAACCTCGAGAAGCCGAAAGAAACCGCTTTCGAGGCGCTGCGCAACGGCAACACCTTTTCGGCGCCGCTGCATGCGACCTTCCGTCTGAAGGACGGCAATGACATCCGCGAGGACAACGTTTATCTCGGCGAAGTGCCCCTGATGACGCGCGACGGCGCCTTCATCATCAACGGCGCCGAGCGCGTAATTGTCTCCCAGCTGCACCGCAGCCCGGGCGTCTGCTCGGAGAAGACCGTCCACGCCAACGGCCATGACCTTTATTCCGTGCGCATCATCCCCGACCACGGTTCCTGGATCGAGATCCAGTTCGACGCGTCGGACGTGATGTGGGTCTATCTCGACCGCCGCCGCCGTGCCCGCAAGTTCTACGTCACGACCTTCCTGCGCGCGCTCGGGTACGGTTCGGATGAGGACATTCTCCGCCTCTACTATACCTTCCACACGATTTCGACCTCCGACCGCTGGTCCGACGACGAGCTCACCAACTATGTGCTGAAGGACGACCTGATCGATATCGATTCGGGCGCCGTGCTGGCCCGCCGTTACGATCCCATGACGCCGGCGCTGGTCGACCTGGCCGCGCGTGCCGAGATTCAGCTGATCGACGTGGTCGATATCTCCTACGACAAGGGGCTGCTGATGAAGACGCTGAAGGTCGATCCGGCCCACAGCGAGGAAGAGGCGCTCAAGGATATCTATCACCGCCTGCGCCCGGGCGATCCCGTGACCCCGGCCAACGCCCGCAATTACGTCCGCGGCCAGTTCTTCGAGCAGCGCCGTTACGATCTGGGGTATGTCGGCCGTTACAAGGTCAATCAGCGCCTGAAGCTGATGGACAAGGTCGACCTGAAGCTCCGCGTGCTCTCCGAGAACGGCATTGAGGTCGTCGAGGCGCTGCGCCTCCTGCTCAACATCGCCACGGGCCGCGAGACGGTCGACGATATCGACCACCTCGGCAACCGCCGCATCCGCACGACGGGCGAACTGCTGGAGAATGCCTGCCGCCTGGGTCTGGCCCGCACGGAGCGTCTGATCCGCGAGCGCATGAGCACCTATGACTCGGCCTCCAACAACGGTAACCTCGTCCCCGCCAAGCTGGTCACCTCCAAGAGCCTCTCGGCCGTAATCCAGGACTTCTTCGGCCGCAGCCAGCTGAGCCAGTTCATGGATATGACGAACCCGCTCTCCGCGCTGGCGCACAAGCGCCGTCTCTCGGCTCTGGGCCCGGGCGGCCTCTCCCGCGAGCGTGCGGGCTTCGAAGTCCGCGACGTTCACCCGACCCACTACGGCCGCATCTGCCCTATCGAGACGCCTGAAGGTCCGAACATCGGTCTGATTTCCTCGCTGGGCATCTACGCCAAGGTCAATCAGTACGGCTTCATCGAGACGCCCTACCGCCGCGTCCGTGACGGCCGGGTGACCGACGAGATCGTCTACATCGATGCCGATGAGGAGGAGAATCACGTCATTGCCCAGGCCAATGCGCCGCTCGACGCCGACAACCGGTTTGTCAATCCGATCGTCAAGGTCCGCAAACGCGGCGAATTCATGACGATGGCGCCCGACCAGATCGACCTGATGGATGTGAGCCCGATGCAGGTGATTTCGATCGCCGCCGGTCTGATTCCCTTCCTCGAGCACGATGACGCCAACCGCGCGCTGATGGGCGCGAACATGATGCGTCAGGGCGTGCCGCTGATGCGCACGGAGCGTCCGCGCGTGGGCACCGGCCTGGAGGGCCGCGCCGCCTCCGACTCCTGCGTGACGGTCCTCGCCGAAGAGGACGGCATCGTGGCCTACGTCTCGGCCACGGAGATCGTCGTCTCCAAGGACGGCAAGTGCCCGCCCCGCGTCCGCAAGGGCGAGAAGGTCGCCGGCGCCCGCCGCTACCTCCTCGAGAAGTTCCGCCGTTCCAACGCCGGCACCTGCGTCAATCAGAAGCCGATCGTCCGTCTCGGTCAGACGGTCCGCAAGGGCGACACGCTGGCCGACGGTCCCGCGACCGATCAGGGTGAGCTGGCGCTGGGCAAGAATCTGCTGGTGGCCTTCATGCCGTGGCGCGGCTTCAACTTCGAAGACGCCATTCTGATCAACGAGCGCTGCGTCCGCGACGATACCTTCACCTCCATCCATATCAAAGACTTCGAGTGCGGCGCCCGCGACACGAAGCTCGGTCCTGAAGAGATCACCCGCGATATCCCGAACGCCGGCGAAGACGCGCTGCGCAACCTCGGGCCCGACGGCGTCATCCGCATCGGCGCGGAGGTGAAGCCCGGCGACATCCTCGTCGGCAAGATCACGCCGAAGTCCGAGACGGAGCTCGCCCCGGAAGAGCGCCTGCTGCGCGCCATCTTCGGCGAGAAGGCCGCCGACGTGCGCGACACCTCCCTGAAGGTCCCGCCGGGAACGAAGGGCATCATCATGGAGGTCCGCGTGACCAACGCCGACGCCGGCTCCGCCCTCGCGAACCGCCGCGCCGCCAAGGTGGCCGCCCGCGCCCTCATGGATGATTCCGACGACGTCGAATCCTACCTCGATGCCGAGGCGGCGCCCGGCAACATGGCTGACGCCGACGCCCGCAAGGCCGAGGATATCCGCAGCCGCCGCGAGGCCCGCATCATTGACGACCTGACCAAGGCCTTCTGCGACCGCTTCCTCAATGAGAAGCTGCCGATGGACATCCTGGACGCCGAGAGCGGCGAGGTCATCATTCCCCAGGGCCGCAAGGTCACCAAGACCCTGCTCGGGCGCCTGGCCGAGGCCCACGACCACATCCAGGAGGTCGAGAACCCGACCTACCAGACGATGATCGACGATACGCTGGCGCAGTTCGCCTCCCGCTTCGCCGAACTCGACATGATCGGCATCGAGGGCCTCGGCGACGACGCCATGGTTGACGAAGACCGCGTGGTCAAGCAGGTCCGCGTCTTCATCGCCGAGAAGAAGAACCTCTCCGTCGGCGACAAGCTCGCCGGCCGTCACGGCAACAAGGGTGTCGTCTCCCGCATCCTGCCGGACTGCGACATGCCCTTCCTGCCCGACGGGCGCTCGGTCGACATCGTGCTGAACCCGCTGGGCGTGCCTTCGCGCATGAACCTCGGCCAGCTCTTCGAGACGGTCCTCGGCGGCGCCTGCTCCGAGCTGGGCATGCACGTCAAGACGCCGGTCTTTGACGGCTGCCAGGAGAGCGAGATCGATGCGCTGCTGGCCAAGGCCCGCAAGCATCAGGAAGAGTGCGGCCAGCCCGGCTCCGTGCCGTGGATCAGCCCCGACGGCAAGAGCGTGCTCTACGACGGTCTGACGGGCGAACCCTTCAGCCAGCGCATCGTCGTCGGCACGATCTACATGCTCAAGCTGCACCACCTCGTCACCGACAAGATTCACGCCCGCGCGACGGGGCCTTACTCCCTCGTCACCCAGCAGCCGCTCGGCGGCAAGGCGCAGGCCGGCGGCCAGCGCATGGGCGAGATGGAAGTGTGGGCGCTTGAGGCTTACGGCGTGGCTTACGCGCTGCAGGAGCTCCTCACCGTCAAGTCCGACGACGTCAATGGCCGTACGCGCATTTACGAGACGATCGTCAAGGGTACCAACACGCTGGAGGCCGGCACGCCCGAGTCCTTCTCCGTGCTGCGGAGCGAACTGCGCGGCCTCTGCCTCGACATGCAGCTCCTGGGCGGCAAGGAACCCGAGGAAGCCTCCGCTCCCGCCGCTCCCAAGAATCCCACCGTCACCCTGTAATCCGGGAGGTTTGCCTTGAATCCTTACGTCAACGATATGTTCAAGCTTTCGTCGAACGCGCAGTATGATGCCGTGAGCATCACGCTGGCGTCGCCCGAAACCATCCGCTCCTGGTCCAAGGGCGAGGTGAAGAACCCCGAAACCATCAATTACCGCTCTTACCGTCCGGAACGCGACGGCCTCTTCTGCGAGCGCATCTTCGGCCCGACGAAGGACTGGGAGTGCGCCTGCGGCAAGTACAAGCGCATCAAGCACAAAGGCACGATCTGCGACCGCTGCGGCGTCGAGGTCACCCAAGCCCGCGTCCGCCGCGAGCGCATGGGGCACATCGAGCTGGCCGTGCCGGTGAGCCACATCTGGTTCTTCAAGTGCAATCCCAGCCGCATCGGCGCCGTGCTCGATCTCTCGAGCTCGGTCCTGGAGCGCGTGCTCTACTACGAGGATTACCTGGTCACCGACCCGGGCGAGACCCCGCTCAAGGAGTATCAGCTCCTGACCGAGGCCGAGTACAACGAGGCGGTCGCCAAGTACGGTCCCGAGGCCTTCGAGGCCGGCATGGGCGCCGAGGTCATCCGCACCTGCCTGCGCCGCGTCGATCTCGATGAGCTCATGGCCAACCTCGAGGTCGAGATCGAGAACACCCGCTCCAAGCAGAACCGCAAGAAAATCACCAAGCGCATGAAGATCGTCGAGGGCTTCCGTGCCTCCGGCGCGCGTCCCGAGTGGATGATCCTTGAGGTGCTGCCGGTGATTCCGCCGGAACTGCGTCCGCTCGTGCCGCTGGAAGGCGGCCGTTTCGCGACGTCCGACCTGAACGACCTGTACCGCCGCGTGATCAACCGCAACAACCGTCTGCGCAACCTGCTCTCGCTCAAGACGCCGGACGTCATCATCCGCAACGAGAAGCGCATGCTGCAGGAAGCGGTGGACGCGGTCTTCGACAACGGCCGTCACGGCCGCGCCGTGGCCGGCGCCGGCGGGCGTCCGCTCAAGTCCCTCAGCGACATGCTCAAGGGCAAGACGGGCCGTTTCCGTCAGAACCTGCTCGGCAAGCGCGTCGACTACTCCGGCCGTTCCGTGATCGTGGTCGGCCCGCACCTCAAGCTGCATCAGTGCGGTCTGCCGAAGAAGATGGCGCTCACCCTCTTTGAGCCCTTCATCATCCGCCGCCTGAAGGAAAAAGGCCTCTGCCACACGGTGCGCACGGCCAAGAAGCTCATCGAGCAGCAGAAGCCCGAGGTCTGGGACATCCTCGAAGAGGTCACCAAGGGCAAGACGGTCATGCTCAACCGCGCCCCGACGCTGCACCGCCTCTCGATCCAGTCGTTCGAGCCGGTGCTGATCGAAGGCGAGGCCATCCGTCTGCACCCGATGGTCTGCACGCCCTTCAACGCCGACTTCGACGGTGACCAGATGGCCGTGCACGTGCCGCTGTCGGTCGAGGCCCAGCTCGAGAGCCGCCTGCTGATGCTCGCGACGAACTCGATCTTCTCCCCGGCCAGCGGTGATTCGAACAAGACGCCTACGCAGGATATCGCGCTCGGCTGCTACTTCCTGACGGTGCCTTCGCAGCCCGACCGCAACGCCAACAAGCCCGTCGGCCGCGGGGTGAAGCCTGATCCGGTGAATGACCGCCTGCCGCTCTTCGGCTCGACCAACGAGGTCAAGCTGGCCTTCGACGACGGCGCCGTCAAGGTCCATGACCGTATCTGGTTCCGCAATCCCGATTACGGCTGCGCGGACCGCCCGAACGGCGATCCGACCCAGAAGGTCATCGTGACGCTCGTCGGCCGCGTGCTCTTCAACGAGATCTGGCCGGACGAGATGGGCTTCTTCAACGACAAGGTCACGAAGTCGACTCTCGGCAAGCTGATCGTCCTCTGCCACCGCACCGTCGGTCACGACCGCACGATCACGATGCTCGACGAGCTGAAGGCCCTCGGTTTCGAATGGGCCTGCCAGTCCGGCGCCTCCATGGGTATCAAGGACATGATCCGCCCGGCCGACAAGGATAAGATCCTCGAGGCCTCCAACAGGGAAGTCGCCAAGGTCGAGCGTCAGTTCGCCCAGGGTGTCATCACCGAGGGTGAACGCAAGGGCAAGATCACCGATATCTGGTCCTCCGCGACCGAGCGCATCGCCGATTCGCTCTACCGCACGATCGAGACCAATATGTCCGCCGACAACAACAACAGGCCGGCCGACATCAACCCGATCTACATGATGGCCGACTCCAAGGCCCGAGGCTCCCGCACGCAGATCCGTCAGCTCGCCGGCATGCGCGGCCTGATGGCCAAGCCCAACGGCGAAATCATCGAGACGCCGATTACCGCGTCCTTCCGCGAAGGTCTGTCGGTGCTCGAGTACTTCATCTCCTCGCACGGCGCCCGCAAGGGCCTGGCCGATACGGCGCTGAAGACGGCCGACGCCGGCTACATGACGCGTAAGCTCGTCGACGTGGCCCAGGACGTCCTCATCACCCAGCAGGACTGCAACACCATGGCCGGCATCGAGGTCGAGGCGGTGGTCGAGGGCAACGACGTCAAGCTGCCGCTCTCCAAGCGCATCATCGGCCGCACCGCCCTTCACGAAATCCGTCATCCGTCGACCGGCGACATCATCGTCGAGGCCAATGACGAGATCGACGAGGCGAAGGCGAAGGCCATCGAGGACGCGGGCATCGAGAAGGTCTGGATCCGCTCCGGCCTCACCTGCGACTGCAAGCACGGCATGTGCGCCAAGTGCTACGGCCGCGACCTCTCCACGGGCCGCACCGTTGAGCTCGGCACGGCCGTCGGCATCATCGCCGCGCAGTCCATCGGCGAGCCCGGCACGCAGCTGACGATGCGGACGTTCCACGTCGGCGGCACGGCCTCCACGGTCGCCGAAAATCCGGAAATCGTGGTCCGCCGCGACGGTATCCTGCGTTACCAGGACCTCCGCACGGTCGTGAACGCGGCCGGCGAGACGATTGTCCTCAACAAGAACGGTACGGTCGCCGTCACCGACGAAGAGGGCAACGAGTATGAGTCCTATCCGATTCAGATGGGTACCATCCTCTATGTCCAGGACAACGGCCGCGTGGTCAAGGGCGACAAGATCGCCGTCTGGGACCCGCACTCGGTGCCGATCATCACCGACGCCGCCGGTTTCGTCGTCGAAGAAGACTTCGAAGAGGGCATCACGGTCAATACCGAAATCGACGAGGCTTCGGGCACCCGCAAGCGCGTCGTGATGGAGACCCGCGAGAACCTGCATCCCCGTCTGCTCGTCAAGGAGCTCCCCGAGGGCACGGACCCGGCGCTGGTGGACATCACCAAGCTTCGCACGCTGGGCGTCTACACGATCCCGGCGGGCGCGAACGTCATGGTCAAGGACGGTGACATCGTTCAGGCCGGCGAAACCCTGGCCAAGACCCCGCGCGGCGAGAATAAGACGCGCGATATCACGGGCGGTCTGCCCCGCGTCGCCGAGCTCTTCGAAGCCCGCACGCCCAAGGACGTGGCGGAGATCTCCCGTATCGACGGCGTCGTCGACTTCGGCGAGAACGAACGCGGCAAGCGCTGCCTGATCGTCCGAGACGAGCTCACCGGCATCTCCGAGAAGCACCTGATCCCGCTCAACAAGCAGATCGTCGTCTTCAAGGATGACCACGTCCGCCGCGGTCAGCAGCTCACCGAAGGGTCCGTCTCCCCGCAGGAGATCCTCGATGTCTGCGGTCCTCAGGAACTCCAGCGCTACCTGGTCAACGAGGTGCAGCAGGTCTACCGTCTGCAGGAAGTGCAGATCAACGACAAGCACATCGAGATCATCATCCGCCAGATGCTCCGCAAGATCCGCATCGAGAATCCAGGCGACACCGACTTCCTCTACGGCGAGCAGGTCTCCCGCCACGTCTTCGAAGTGGTCAATGCCAAGATGGCCGAGGAGGGCAAGCGCCCGGCCGAGGGCAAGCCCGCCCTCCTCGGTATCACCAAGGCTTCGCTCGAGACCGATTCCTTCATCTCCGCGGCCTCCTTCCAGGATACCACGCGTGTCCTGACCGAAGCCTCGACGATGGGCCGCGTGGACGAACTCCGCGGCTTCAAGGAGAATGTCATCCTCGGTCACCTGATTCCCGGCGGCACCGGCTTCCCGATGCACCGCTACATCAAGATGATCCCGCTGGGCACGCCGATCTCCCAGGACGAGATGGACGAGGTCTACGGCAAGAAGGACGAAAACGGCATCAGCACCGACGCCGTCGAAATCCCCGAGGAAGAGCTGGTCAACGATTCCGATCCGCTCAGCGACCTCCAGTTCGTCAATCCCTCCGAGGCCGACGCCTCGGGCGAGGACAACGGTGACGAGCAGCCGGAGGCGTAAGCCTCCGCGCCACGGCCGAAAAAGCACCGCCCAAGCCGGGCGGTGCTTTTTTTCGGCCCATCGGCGCGATTCCTCGGCGGCGGGATGACGGGGTGGGGAAGCGTCGGGTCAGGGACGGGCGGGAAAGACAAAAAACGGCGCGCACGGGGGCGCGCCGTCGTGGCGATAGGGCGGGGAGCCTCAGCTGTCGATGAAGAGCTCGGCGGTGGCGAAGAGGGGATCGGTCGTCGCGCGGATGCCGAGACGGCGGAGTCCGGCTTCGTCGCCGGGCGTGAGCATGTGGGAGAGGTGCATCTCGCAGTCGCGCAGGACGGAGAGCTGCTCGAGGGCGGCTTTGGCGTCAGGGTCGGTGGCGGCGCAGATGGCCAGGGCGACGAGGGCTTCGTCGAGGTTGAGGGAGCCGTACTTGCCCTTGAGGATGCCCTGCTTCATGTGGACGACCGAGGCGATGGTCTCGGGGGCAAGCAGGTGTTTCTCGCGGGGGATGCCGGCCAGGGCTTTGACGGCGTTGAGCATCACGGCGGCGGCGGCATGGAGTTCGGAGGAGTTCTTGCCCTGGATCATGCGGCCGTCTGGAAGCTGCAGGGTACCGCCGCAGCAGACGCCTTCGAGGGGGCGCTCGAGGGTCGCGTCGTGGGCGGCCTGACGGGCCGGCATGACGACGGGGCGGTCCTCGGGTTTAAGGTCGAGCTGCTGCATCAGACGCTCGGTGATCTCGACGGGACGCTTGTCTGAGGACCCCTTGGCGACGGCTTCGCAGAGATGACGGAAGTAGCGGCGGATGATCTCCTGACGGGCGGCCTCGGAACAGACTTCGTCGTCGATGATACCGGCCGAAATGCGGTTGACGCCCATGTCGGTCGGGCTGCTGTAGGGGCAGGTCCTGTCGCCGGAGAGGCGCGTCCAGATTTCGCGGAGCAGGGGGAAGGCTTCAACGTCGCGGTTGTAGTTCACCGCAATCTTGCCGTGGCTCTCGAGATGGAAGGGGTCGATCATGTTGATGTCGCCCAGGTCGGCCGTGGCGGCCTCGTAGGCGAGATTGATCGGATGGCGCAGGGGCAGGTCCCAGACCGGGAAGGTCTCGAACTTGGCGTAGCCCGCACTGCGGCCGGCGACACGGTCGTGGTAGAGCATCGTCAGGCAGGTGGCGAGTTTGCCAGACCCCGGGCCGGGGCCGGTGACGACGACGATGGGGCGGGTCGTGGGGACGTATTCGTTGGCGCCGTAGCCGTTGGGGGAGACGACGAGGTCGAGGTTGGACGGGTAACCGGGCACCGCGCGGTGGCAGCAGACCTTGATGCCGCGGGCCTCGAGTTTGTTCTTGAACTGCAGGGCGGCGGGCTGGCCGTCGAAACGGGTAATGACGACGGCGCAGACGCGGATGTCCCAGGCGCGCAGGTTGTCGATCAGCTTGAGGGCGTCGTCGTCATAGGAAATGCCGAAGTCGGCGCGCATCTTCTTGCGCTCGATGTCCTCGGCGTAGACGCAGAGAATGATTTCGGCTTTGTCGCCGAGCTGACGGAGCAGGCGGAGTTTGACATTGGGGTCGTAACCCGGCAGCACGCGCGCGGCGTGGTAGTCGTACATGAGTTTGCCGCCGAATTCGAGGTAGAGCTTGTTGCCGAACGACGCGGCGCGCTGCATCAGCCCCTCGGCCTGTTTCCTGAGGTACGCTTCGTTGTCGAAGCCTATTTTCTGCATGGTGTCCTCCGTTTTCAAATTGTTTCATAGGATACCAAAAGTCGCCCCCAGAAAACGGCGGAACGCTCGGAACGGGGGCGCCGCAGGGATTTGTGGGTAACCGATGCTCAGCGGGGCACCGGAAATCCATGGAGAAGATTATGGGCGACGGCAAAACGCCCTCTGCGCTTGCTCCTGGCAACGAGGAAAGAATGAGGACTTCCACCGCTTCCTCAGAAGAGTCCTGCCCAAGAAAAAGACGCTCTATCACTGCAGCCAAGAGAAACTCGACAGACTGACCCAGTGTATTCGCGACTATCCGCGCCGCATTTTTAATGGCCTATCAGCCCGGGAGAACCACAATGAGAAAATCCGAGAATCCGTGTCAAAATGACTTGCAACGCTCAAAAAATGAGAAATTGTGAAAAAGTGCTTGCGTCAGATTTCGGTGTTTTGCTATAGTATGCGTCATTCCAACACCACGGAATCTCTGGCGAGGTAGCTCAGTTGGTAGAGCAGCGGACTGAAAATTCGCGTGTCGTCGGTTCGACCCCGACCCTTGCCACCATCTGCCCCCATCGTCTATCGGTTAGGACACGGGCTTTTCATGCCTGTAAGAGGAGTTCGACTCTCCTTGGGGGTGCCACTTCGGAAGCCGCTGCGATGCAGCGGCTTTTTTGTTGCGGCTGAGCGTGTTATTTTGCGGATGGGGACCGCTTTTTGGTATCCTGTCGGCTGTTTTCACTGAGGATGCTTATGAGTCTAATCTGCAGACATGTCGAGGCGATGGACGGCTATGTGCCGGGCGAGCAGCCGCACTTTCCGGACATGGTGAAGCTGAATACGAACGAGAATCCATATCCGCCGTCACCCCGCGTCGGAGAGGTTTTGGCCAAAGCCGACTGGAAGGCGCTGAGGCTTTACCCCGATCCGGTTTTCGCCAAGGTGCGCTCGACGATTGCCGCGCTGCACGGATGCCGCCCGGAGCAGGTCTTTGTGGGCAACGGTTCCGACGAGATTCTCTCATTGGTTACGCGGGCCTTCGTGGAGTCCGACGGGACGATTGGCTATTTCGACCCGACCTATTCGCTCTATTCCGTGCTGGCGCAGATCCGCGACGTGAAAGGCAAACCCTTTGCGCTGCGCGCGGACATGACCTGCCCGACGCCGCCGGCGGACTGGTCGGACGTCTTCATCTGGACGAATCCGAACGCGCCGACTTCGCTGATGGCCGCCCCCGCGCAGCTGGCTGATTTCGCTAGGACCTTCAAAGGCGTGCTGCTGATCGACGAGGCCTACGGGGATTTCGCGCCGACGGACTGCATGGCGCTCGCGACGGCGCCCGACAATGCGAACACGCTGGTGATGCGCACGCTCTCCAAGAGTTTCTCCTTGGCCGGTATCCGCTTCGGTTACTGCGTCGGACCGGAGGCCCTGATCGGGGCCCTGATGAAGATCAAGGACTCCTACAATATGGACGCGTTGGCGCAGGCCGTCGGCCTGGCCGCGCTGGAGGATCTCGACTGGATGCACGCCAATCGCGACCGTATCCTGGCGACGCGTGAGCGTCTGACGGCGGAACTCCGGAAGCGCGGCTGGGACGTGCCTGATTCGGCCTCCAACTTCATTTTCGCCGAGCCGCCGGCGGGGCAGTCTGCGGAGGCGCTCTTCCTTGGGTTGCGCGAGCGGCATATCTTCGTTCGCTACTTTCCCGGTCCCGTCACGGGCAATCGCCTGCGCATCACGGTCGGTACCGACGCCGAGACCGACCGTCTGCTTGCCGTGCTCCAAGACCTTTGAACTTCGCGTATTGAGGATTGACCTATGCGTACAGCCGAAATTTCCCGCAGGACCCGCGAGACTGACATCAGCCTGAGGCTGAATCTGGACGGCACGGGCACGTACACTGTCGATACGGGCATCGGGTTCTTTAACCACATGCTTGAACTCTTCTCGCGTCATTCGCTGATCGATCTGGAGCTGACCTGCAAGGGAGACTTGGAGGTCGATTACCATCACACCGTCGAGGACGTCGGATTGGCGCTCGGCGCGGCGCTGGACCAGGCGCTGGGGGACCGCTGCGGCATCCGCCGGTACGGCTTTTTCATGTTGCCGATGGACGAGGCGCGCGCGGATGTGCTGGTCGATCTGGGCGGCCGGCCTTATCTGGTGTGGAAGATTTCCCATCCCGAACGTCACATCCGTGACTTCAACGTGCAGCTGCTGGAGGAATTCATGCGCGCCCTCTGCACGGCGGCACGCATGAATCTCCATGTGGTGCAGTCCTATGGGGCTGAGGTCCATCACGCCTATGAGGCGGTCTTCAAGGGACTGGCCCGCGCGATGCGCATGGCGGTCGAACCCGATCCGCGCGACACGAAGATCCCCTCGAGCAAGGGGGTGCTGTGATGTTCGTCCTGCCCGCGATCGATCTGATGGATGGCTGCTGCGTGCGGCTGAGCCAGGGCAGGGCGGATCGGCGGACGGTTTATTCGGACCGTCCGGCGGACCAGGCGAAGGTTTTCGCGGCGGCGGGCGCGACGCAGCTCCACGTGGTGGATCTTGACGGCGCTTTCACCGGCGAACCGAAGCACGCCAAGCTTATCGCGGAGATTATCCGCGAGACGGCGATGACGGTCGAGGTCGGCGGCGGTCTGCGGACCGATGCGGCCGTGGCGGCGGTGATGGAGGCCGGGGTGGCGCGTGCCATCATCGGTACGCGTGCGCTGGAGGATACCGAGGCGCTGGCGCGCTGGGTCGCGGCTTACGGGGCCCGCATCGCGGTCGGCATCGACGCGCGCGGCGGCTTCGTACAGACGCGCGGCTGGGTGGAGACCTCCACGGTCCGGGCCGTGGATCTCGCCAAGAAGGTCGCCGCCATCGGGGTGAAGACAATCATCTATACCGATACGGCGACGGACGGTATGCTGGGCGGCACAAATCTGCCGGCGATGGCCGAGATGTGCGACGCGGTGCCCGGAGTGAACATTATTGCCTCCGGCGGCGTCTCGCAGCCGGACCACGTCCGCGCGCTGCGCGGGCTGAACCGCCCCAATCTCTTCGGGGCGATCGTCGGCAAGGCGCTCTACGAGGGCGTGACGACGCTGCCGGAGATGCTCGCCGCGGCGCGCGGCTGAGCTCCGCCACAGGGCACAAAAGAGACGGGCGGCCGATTGGCCGTCCGTCTCTTTTGTTCCGGTTCCGCCCCGGGTTCGCCGGGGCGGGGGAGGGGAGCTTATTCGGGCTTGGGCAGCGTGAAGAACTTGCAGCTGTCGGGCCAGAACTGGCGGGTGGGAACGCCGCCGACCGGCTGGCCGTCGGCGAAGAGCTCAACCTTGCGCTCGGAGGCCTTGATCGTCAGGTTGACGGTCTTGCCCGCGGGCAGGGTGTAGTCGAAGGTGTACTGAGAGGCCTCACGGCGGAAGCCGACCTTGCCATTGACGGGCGAGACCGCGTAGACCGTGGTTTCGTCGCCTTCGGCGAGGACTCTGGTGCCGTCGAGCGGGTTGCAGGTGACAGTCCAGGTCTTCTCCCAGGTGGGGATGGTGACGTCGACGGGCGTGCCGACCTCCTGGATGAGCTTCAGGAAGCCTTGGTAGTCGCGGGTGGACATCCGGGATTCGTTCCACGTCTTCTGGGCGATGACGGCGCAGTTCTTCTGGATGCGGGGGAGAAGGTCACGGCCGCAGAGGCCGGGGTCGGTGAGGAAGGAGTTGTCATTCCAGATGGCCCAGGCGCCGCCGAGGAGCTTGGAGCGGTCGATCTGCTCAGGCTTGGTGCCCGGGAAGGCGATCGGGGTCCAGTTGTCATAGAGCCAGTTGGCATTGATGTCATCGCCGTAGCCGCCGACGGAACCGTTGCCGCTGGGGACGGAGTAGGTGTGAACGTCGACGATGTTGATGATGTCAAAACCAAGCTTGATGGCCTCGACGGGATTCTGCCACCCCATGCTCCAGATGTTGACCTGGGAGCCCTTGCCCTCGACGGGGGTCTGACCGCGCTTGGCGGAGAGGGAGCCCCAGAGGCGCGGGGTCTTGCCCTTGGCGTGGATGTGCTTGAGCATCCTGTCGGCGAAGGCGCGGTAGCTCTCGGCATCGCCGTAATATTCGTCGGTGCCGATGTGAACGACCTCGCCTGAGAAGGTCCCGTCATCAATGTACTCGTCGAAAATGGAGGTGACGAAGGGGAAGGTTTCGGGATTTTTAAGGTCGAGCATGGCTGCGCGTTCGCAGTCGTGCTTGCCGCCGACGGAGCCGGTGTACATCAGGTCCGGGCGGACCTTGACCAGCGGGAGGGCATGGCCGGGGACGTCGATTTCCGGGATGATGGTGACGCCGCGGGCGTCAGCGAACGTTACGAGGTCACGGTAGTCCTGCTTGGTGTAGGACATGTCGGTGGAGGTGAGGCCGGGGACTTTGGATTCCAGACGGAAGCCGCCGGGCGTGGGGTCGATCTTGAGGACGTCCTGGGCGGTCTTGACGCCGGGGAAGTTGTGCAGCCAGATGTAGTTGTCGGAGAGATGGAGCTGGAAGTCATTCATCTTGTAATAGCTCATCAGCTCGACGATCTGACGGATGGTGGTCATCGTGAAAGCCTTGCGGCCGACATCGAACATGAAGCCGCGGATTTCGTGGTTGGGCCAGTCTTTGGCCGTGCCGCAGGGGAAGGTGTTATTCTTGGCGCGGAAAACCTGAATCAGCGACCGGGTGCCCCAGAAGGCGCCGAGGGGCGTGTTGGCGCGGACGGTGATGCCATCCTGGGTGACGTCGAGGGTGTAACCTTCATCGCCGAGGGTGGCATCGTTCGCATCGGCCTTCAGCACGATGTCGCCCGGCTGTGCGGAGCCGTTGCGTACCGACGTGCCGAGTTCCTGGGCAAAGACCCCGGCATGGGCCAGGAGGGCTTTGTCGCCGGAGGGCACGGCAATCTGCGTGCCCTTTCCGACGGTGTAGACCGCGGCCGACGGAGCGTCGGTCCAGGTCTTGAGTTCGGGAATGACTTCCGGCTTGGCCGCCATGACGGCGGCAGCCATAAACAGCATGGATGACATGAGTAACGTTTTCATAGTGCCACCAGCATAGCATACGGGAGCCGCCCATGACTATGCAAAAAGCGATATCCGGCCGGTGCCTTCCCGCGTCTGCATTGGCGTTTGTGGTAGAATGCCGGCAACGTGGCGCTTTGTGGCTGCAGGACGCCGTGGACATGACAAGGAGACTTACGCCGTGCGCATACTGAAACATCTGGGATATGATGCCCCCGTGATGCTGTCGGCCATCGATACGTGTGTCTTGGACAACCGCAGGGCCCCGGAGATACGGATCGGGGGCGAAATCTTCACGACCTATTATTCCATTGAGTGGTGCTACCACATCAAGCATATCATCGATCCGAGACGGTCGTACGTGCATGCGGTGCTCACCCTGATCGGAGATTCTCCCGAACAGGCGACTTGGGTGGATCATGACATTCTCCATCGCCTCATGCAGGATCTGGGACTTTGGGAGCCCGTGGATTGGGTGCGTCAGGTGGCCTTTCGGACGCTCTTTCCGCGCGGAACGGAACGGATCTTTACACGGGCATACCATCCCGATACGCGGTATGAGGCCGTCAGGAGCGAGATCGTCCGCGTGCTGAACAACCCCTTCTTTTATGCCGACAGAAACGCATCGGAGAGGCGATTGGTCGAGATCGCCTCGGATGACGGCCTACGGTTCGCACTTGACCGAGCGGTCTTTCTGCCGACGCCGGAGATGCTGTCCAGAGAAATTGCCCTGCTGAATCACGGATTCACCGAACCGGAGCATCGGATTGCCGCATTGCGGAAATCGCTTGAGGAACGAATTTCCCGGGAGATGGATGCATACGGCCTCGTGCCGTGGAGACGGTTCCCGGACGGCGGGGAAGGCCCGGCATGATGCCGTCCGGGGGCGTCTTTCAAAAACGGATGGGCTGTGGTAGACTGTAGCCGTAAGTCGGAGACTGTATTATGGCTGCAAAACTGTTGGATGGTAAGGCGCTTGCATCAACCATGCGCGAGGAAATCCGTTGCCGTGCCGCGGCTCTGAAAGAGCGGACCGGCGTAACGCCCGGGCTTGGCGTCATCCTGGTGGGCGACGATCCGGCTTCCCGCTCGTACGTCACGGCGAAGGAGCGTGCCTTGGCGGAGGCCGGGATGGCGTCGGTGGACATCCGTCTGTCGGCCACGACGACGCAGGAGGAGCTGCTCGCGACGGTGGCGCGTCTGAATGCCGATCCGAAGGTCCACGGGATTCTGGTGCAGTTGCCGTTGCCCAAGGGCCTCGATACCGACGCAATCATCCGGGCCATTGCACCGGAGAAGGACGTGGACGGATTCACGCCGGAGAATGTCGGGCGGATGGTGCTGGGCGAGACCTGTTATCTGCCATGCACGCCGCACGGGGTGCTGCAGATGCTGATGCGCGCGGGCGTCGAGACGTCCGGCCGCCACGCGGTCGTCATCGGCCGCAGCAACATTGTGGGCAAACCGATGGCGATGCTGCTCTCACGCAAGGGGCCGGGCGGCAATGCGACCGTCACGATCTGCCACACGGGCACGAAAGACCTTGCCTCTTATACGCGTCAGGCCGATATCCTGGTGGTGGCCTCGGGCCGTCCCAACACGGTGACGGGCGATATGGTCAAGCCGGGCGCCGTGGTCATTGACGTGGGGGTCAACCGCGTGCCGTGCGCGGGGACCAAGACCGGTTACCGCCTGTGCGGCGACTGCGATTTCGAATCGGTTTCCCAGGTCGCCTCGCTGATGACGCCGGTCCCCGGCGGTGTCGGCCCGATGACGATCACCATGCTGCTTGAGAATACCTGTCTGGCTGCCGAACGGGCGGCCTCATGCGGTTGACCGCGGAGGAGGGACGGAGATGAGCGCGGAGCCAGAAGTGATTCGGTTGGGGCCTGACCCCTTTACGTACGACGCGAAGGGCCGGTTGCAGACCCGTATCGGGACGGTCTTTCTGAGGACACCGGGTATCGTGACGACCCGCGGCATCCACGCCATGCAGCGCATGGCCTGGATCGAGGAACTCAACCGGCGCCGCGCCGAAAAGGGCGAAGCGCCGCTCACCGACCGCGAGGTCGAGGCCGAACTCTCCCGTTCCGTCGATCTGCTCTTCGACGATACTTACGCGCTGATCCGTCCCGATCCGAAGCGGATGGATCTGGCGATGGCAGGTGACGAACTGCTGCAGACGCTGGTCTCCAAACGCCGTATCCGCTACCTCAATATCCAGCATCACCTCGTGCGCGACGCGTTGCGCGCCCGCGGCGAGGCGTGGCGTATGGCGCCGGTGCCGCTGTACGAGGAGGAAATCCGCAAGCTTATCGCCGACGCGGCGGTCGGCATCGAAGGGCGCGCCATCTACTACTATAACAGGCTGACGGGTACGCGCTATCTGACGCTGGGTATGTTTCGCTCACTTGGGGAATTGCCCACGGGCGAACTGCGTTCGCTATTGACGGAAATCAAGACGAACCTGCAGGCGCGCAACCGCTTCGCGAATCCGGAGGTGGCCTTTCTGCCGACCCATGCGATGGACATCGAGCCCTTCGCGCAGTCCGATTTTGCGGGAATGGACGATACGGCGCTGCGGGAACGGTACGCGTTTCTGCTGGACCGCTTCTCGCAGGGCGTGCATGAAGGCTATATGCGCTCCGACGATCCGGACAACGCCGATTGGCGCAAGGCCCTCTCAGCCGTGCTGATTCATGCCAACAACGATACGGGCGTGACGGCGGTGATTGAGGGGCTCTCCCCCGAATTCTTCATGCAGATCGAATGGCTTCCCGGCGGCCGCGTGATTGACGGGGATCTTATTTTCGACCCGATCTTCGAGGAGGCCGACGCGCATCCCGACGATGAGAGCCTCAAGCGCATCTGCGACCATCGCGCGCGGGCGATTCTGCTGAACTATCTGCGCGAGTACTCCGAGATCGAGTACGTCAACATTGGGCGTACGCGGCGTTCGCTCTCCGGCCGCAAGGGTCAGGGGCCGCGTGTCTTCGTTTACATCGTCGAGATCAAGGAGTGCCGCAAACCGAAACCGGAGGTCAAGATCATCCGCATCCAGCGCTGGACGATCGGGACGCACCTGGTGGAGGAAAAGCAGCCGCTGCTGCAGTCGATCCTGGACGCGGAGGATTATACAGACTACGTGATGGACCGCCGTCTGGGGTGCCGCCAGCTGGGGATGCATCTGCCGCCGCTGATGACGCCGCGCCGCTTCCGTGAGTACGTGACAGGACCTGACGGCGTACGGCACTATGTCTGGACGGGTTATTTCGAACGCGACTACATCTCGGGCCGCGCGACGGACAAGATCCCGGAGGCTTTCTATGCGAGCTCCGACTTCAATCTGCGGTTCTGCAGGCTGTTGGGGCAGGCGGCGGCGCCGAACATTATCATCGGCCGCGCGGGCGTGCAGGACGGGCATACCATCTTTGACGACGGTGACGAGGTCATTGTGCTCAACGCCTTCCAGCTGCCGGAGTCGCTGATTCTCTCCGAACCGACGGGGGCCTTCACCAATTACAAGGCTCCTTACAGTGAGACGATCGGGGATTACGCCGCGGCGATGAACCGCCGCCGCCACCTGATGCCGAACTTCGAGGCGGCGGCCAATGAGTTCGTCGAGGCCTTCCGTGACGAGATGACGCGCATTCAGCAGATGTACCGTCGCCGCCGAAAGGGATTCGATGCGCTCTTCCGTGACCGTCCGGTCGATCCCTTGGGGTCCATCGCCTACCGCTGGAAGTGCGTGCTGGAGCGGCTGGACCGGATTGATCCGAACGCGTTGGCCGAGTCGCTGCGCAGCCGTATTCACTTCTGATCAAAGCACCCTTTGGAGACCGGCGGCCCATGGACGGACCGTCGGTTTTGCTATACTGGGGCCATGTCGGATTTCTGGAAGACCTTGTGGTGGAAATGCCGTCGGGTCAATCTTGTCCTCTTTGTGGCATCGCTTGTCCTGGCGACGGGCGGTGTTTTTTTTGTGCGCTCGGCCTGCAGTGTCCGGGTGACGGAGGCTCTGCAGAGTCTGTGGATCGGACAGATGTCCTACGCGATCAAGGGGTTCTTCCTGATGCTGCTAATCGCTTTCACGGACTATCGACGTTGGCTTCGGCTTTCGCCGTGGGTCTACGCGGGGATTCTGCTGGCGTTGATTCTGGTGCTGATTCCCGGCATCGGCGTTGAGCGGATGGGCGCGCGCAGGTGGCTCTTTGGCTTGCAGCCGAGCGAACCGGCCAAGCTGGCGGTTATCATGATGCTGGCGTATGTCTTCGGGCGGTGGCGCGACACGATGAACGGCTGGACGGGACTCATTCTGGCGGGCGCGCTGGTCGGGGTGCCGGGCATTCTGATTCTGGCGGAACCCGATCTGGGGACGGCCATCGTGCTGGGGCCGACGACATTGGCGATGCTCTTCGCGGCAAACGTGAAACCCCGCGTGTTGGGAGGGTGCGTCCTGCTGGGCATCGCGGCGGTGGCCTATGTGATGACGATGGTTTACATCGCCAAGGCGCCCGACACGCCGCCCGAGCGGGCCGAGAAGATGTTGGCCCTGACGGGACTCCGGGACCATCAGGTCCGGCGCGTGGAGACCTTCCTTTACCCGATGCGCGATCTCTTCGGCAGCGGTTACAACGTGCGTCAGAGCGAAATCGCCGTCGGCAGCGGCGGCATGTACGGCAAGGGCTACATGAAGGGGGCTCAGAACTCCCTCGGTTATCTGCCGGCCTCCGTGAGCGCCAATGATTTCATCTTCCCCGTGGTGGCGGAGGAGACCGGGTTTGTCGGGTCCGCCACGCTGATCGCGGCCTACTTTCTGGGTATCTTGGCGCCCGGTCTGATTATCGGGATGCGCTGTGCCGACGACTGCGGGAAACTGCTCTGCATCGGTGTGACAACCTTGATATTCTGCCACGTTTTTATTAACATAGGGATGACAGTAAGACTAGTTCCGATAACGGGTCTGCCGCTGCCTTTCATCAGTCAGGGCGGCACGTTTATGCTTGTGATGATGATGGCGATGGGCATGCTTCAGAGCGTCGCCATTCACGGCAGAACCCCGGAGACGGATGCCGGATACTGATCATAACCCCTTTTGCTGATTGGATTTTGATATGTTCGGATGGCTTCTTAGAAGGAAAAGCAACAAGCGTGAGATTGTCGTAAACGTCGAAAAACTGGAGACCCGGGTGGCGGTCGTGGAGAACGGCCGCGTGGAGGAATTTCAGGTCGAGCACCCGATGGAAGAGCGCCTGGTGGGATGCATTTTCAAGGGACGCATCCAGAATCTCGAGCATGACCTGCAGGCCGCGTTCGTCGATATCGGACTCAAGAAAAACGCCTTCCTCCACTATTGGGACATGATTCCCGACGAGGGCAGCGCGCTGGACGAGGATGAGGACGTCGGTCACCGCAGCAAGCGCAAACGCATTTCGAACGAAGAGATTGCCCGCCGTTTCCCGCCGGGAAGCGAGATTGTCGTCCAGGTGACGAAGGGGCCGATCGGGACGAAGGGGCCGCGCGTGACGGCCAATCTGTCGCTGCCGGGGCGTTATCTGGTGATGATGCCGTCGGCGAAGTCGACGCGCGGAGTGTCGCGAAAGATTGCCGATTCGAAGGAACGCCAGCGGCTGAAGAAGATTCTGGACCGGTTGCCGTTGCCGCCCGGCGTGGGCATCATCGTGCGCACGGTGGGGGCGGGGGCGAATCAGCGCGCCTTTTGCCGCGATTTGCGCAACATTCTGGACGTGTGGGAACAGCTTCAGCAGAACATCCGCGCGAAGCGCGCGCCGGCCTGCGTCTATTCCGAGCCGGATTTGGTTGAGCGCGTGGTGCGCGATTGGCTGACGGAGGACGTGGACCGCGTGGTCATCGACGATGCGGAGGCTTACGCCCGTATCCGCGAGGTGGCCGGACGCATTTCGCGCCGCGCCCGCCGGGCCATCGAACAGTACAGCGGTCAGCTGCCGATTTTCGACCACTACGGCGTCGAGAGCCAGATGGAAGAGGCCTTCCGCCGCAAGGTCAACCTGAAGTGCGGCGGTTATCTCGTGATCGACGAAACCGAGGCGCTGATCGCCGTGGACGTCAATACGGGGCGTCACCGCGGCAAGGGGTCCCAGGAGGACGCGATTCTCGAGGTCAACATGGAGGCCGTCGAGGAGGTCGCCCGTCAGATGCGTCTGCGCAACATCGGCGGTCTGGTCGTGATCGATCTGATCGACATGAAGAGCCGCAAGCATCAGGCCCAAATTTACAAGGCCATGAAGGCGGCGGTCCGCCGTGACCGCGCGCGGACCAACGTGCTGCCGATTTCCGAGCTCGGGCTGATGGAGATGACCCGTCAGCGTCAAGAGGAGTCGCTCCTCTCGCAGATGTACGTGGACTGCCCGTACTGCCGCGGCCACGGCGTCATCAAGAGCCCGCTGGCGCTCTCGGTCGACATCCAGCGTCAGATCGCCGCCATTATGCGCAAGGAGGAGAAGTCCCCCGGCGAGACGGCGCTCCAAGTCTTGGTGGCGCCGTCGGTGATGGACCGTCTGCGCAACGAGGATGAGCAGATGCTCGTGGAGATGCAGCGGCGCTATTCCGGCCGTCTGACCTTCAAGAGCGAGATTGCCCGCCATCCGGAATCCTTCGCCATTCTCGACAAGGACGGCAAGACGCTCTACGCGGTGACGGAAAGTCACGCCATCTGAGGCGTTTTTACATGGTCTGCCCGATCTGGTATCATGTGCGGCCGATTTAAGGACCCCACCATGAAGAACCCCTTTGTTTCCAGTCCTCAGAACCGCCTCCGGACGGGACGTCCCCATCTTTTCGGACGCGGCATGGCGGCGTGGGCCATTTTGGCGGCGGCCGCGCTGACGGCGGGGATGTGCCGCGCGCGGGACATGCTGTCCGAGAATTTCGGGAAGGCCGGATTTTCGTTGCCGGCGCTGTCGGAGTCGGACGACGTGGGGATTACTGCTGATTACATGGGGGCGGACAACGCGACCGGCACCGTCTCGCTGATCGGCAATGTCCGGATTGTCTTCGGCGACATTACGATGTCCTCCGACCGGGCCAGTTATCATGCGGAGTCCGGCGACGTCCATGCCGAGGGCAATGTGCGGTTCGACTCGGGGACCGGTGTGACCTGGCAGGGCGAGGCCATTGATTTCAACCACCGCACGGGCGAGGGCCTGATTGGGACGGGTATCCTCAAGGCCGGTCTCTTCACGGTGCTGAGCGATGTCATGGTGCGCGACGAGATGGGTGTCAACCACGCCCATAACGCGACCGTCACGACCTGTACCAACGACATGGACTCCTGGCACTGGTGCGTGACCGGCGACGCGCGCTACAAAGAGCAGGAGTTTATCGAACTCAAGGACGGCAGCGGGAAGCTGTTCGGTCTGCCGTTGCTCTGGATGCCTTACTTTTACCGCGATTTGAATACGCACTACGGCTGGCGCATCATGCCGGGGTACTCCTCGAAGTGGGGCGCCTACCTCAAGACGGCTTACGTCTATCCCATCGCCGGGACCGCCGAATCCGAGGCCTCGCTGTATGGCAAGACGGCGCTTGACTTGCGCAGTGAGTACGGGGTCGGCGTCGGCCAGGAACTGACATGGAGGACGGACGCGCTGAACCAGTGGGGGCGCCTCTCGGTTTACTATGCCAACCATCAGGAAGACCAGAAGGTGGAGGACGTCAATTGGAACAGCTCCTATGACGAACACCGCTGGAGCGTCGGCTTGACGGAGCGACTTGAATTCTCCCCGCGCGACACCTTCACGCTGACGGGTGAACTGCTCAGCGACTCGCAGTTCCTCTCCGACTACAAGGAGCTCTCGCTCCGCGCCTCCTCCCAGCCTCAGGCCATCGCCAACTACGAGCACCGCGAGAACGGGTGGGTGGCGTCGGTCGCCGCCGCCGGTCCGCTCCGCTCCTTCTATGCCGGCACGCAGCGCCTGCCCGAGGTCCGGTTTGACATCCTGCCGAAGCCGCTCTTGGGCATCGAGAAACTTTACTACGAATCGCAGAACTCGGTCGGTTACTTCCGCCGTCAGCCGGCGAAATATGACGGCGTGCTGCTCGAGCCCTTCCGCTACCAGGTCGGCAACTGGGCGTACTACGATACGTTCCGTCTGGACACGCGTCACATGGTCCGTCGGCCCTTCGAGTTGGCCGAGGGCATTACGCTGACGCCGCGCGCCGGTTGGCGCGGGACCTATTGGGGCGATTCCGCCGGCGACGGGTCGCTCTTCCGCTCACTCTTCGAGTTCGGTGCCCGCCTCCAGGCGCGGTATTGGAAGGATTACGACTCCGTCCGCCACACCTTCATCCCGTATATCGATTTCACCTATGCTTCCGACGCGCTTGAGGACGCGAAGGATCAGCCTTACGCCTTCGACCGCACTGACCGTTTTTATGAGTGGCGCGACCGCTACGGCGGCGACGGTACGGGACTGACGCAGGGGTACACCGGGACACGCTTCGGCCTGAAGAATATCCTGCGCCGCCGCACGCTGCTGGGCTTCGAGGATCTGCTGGACTTCGACCTCTACGGCGTCTGGGTCTTCGACAGTCAGGACAACTGGGTGCGCTGGGAGGGGCGCGAACAGCCCGGCCGTAACCCCTCTTGGACGGGTCAGTATGCGCCTGAGCGCGTGCATGAGGAGGACGGGCTACGCGTCATCGGTCTGAACGGCAGTTTCTCGCCGACCAAGGCCTTCACGGTCGCGACGGATTACCAGTACGATCCGGAGTACTCCCGCACGGCCTTCTGGGATATCAATCTCCGCCTCCGCCTGAAGAAGCTGACGGTCTATACGGGCTACCTCTACCGCAAGCATATGCTGTACGATTATTACTGGGCCGACCTTGTGCGCTCCGACGTGCTTTACGGCGGTTTCATCCATACGCTCACCGACACGGTCGACTGGAGCCTCTACGCGCGCTGGAACATCGAGGAGAGCGACATGGAAGAGGTCGGAGGGTTCGTGCAGTACAATCTGGACTGTATCAGTCTTCGCCTCCTGACGGCGTATCTCCCCTCGTACGATTCGGCCGACGGGTACAAGCACGACTCCGACTTCCGCTTTTCCTTCTCCGCCTGGCTCCGGGCCCTGCCGGAGGAGGAGCCCCAGGATTGGATGACGTGGGGCAACATCCGGACGGATTACTGATCGGTCGGACGGGATTTTCAGGCGCCTGTAGCTCAGCTGGACAGAGCAGCGGCCTTCTAAGCCGCGGGTCGGGGGTTCGAACCCCTCCAGGCGCGCCATACGGGAGACCTGCCGAAGGGCGGGTCTCTGTGTTTCTCCGGGATGCTTCGGATGGAGGGCTGAAGAGGTTATGCGGGCTGATTGCAAGCAAAACCGTGAAGTTTTTTAGGCAATAGCTGAAAAAGCTTCATTGGCGGAGAGTCCTTT
>CALXSH010000029.1 GCA_944391065.1 uncultured Kiritimatiellota bacterium
GCTTCATGTGCACTCAGGGAGCGCAGCGGCGCGGCGCGCCGCGAAGCGCACCTGAGCCCCCGCGCCTCTCGTCGCCCGCGTCATGGCGTCGCGGCGGCCCCGCACGTCAAAAAAGGGCCACGGCGCAAGCCGTGGCCCTTGTCGCATCGCACGCGGGCGCGTTCAGCGCCTGCGGGCGTCCCGGTAGGCGCCGAAGGTGAGGAGGTGGGGCGTGGCGCGGGTGGATTCGACGACGATCCGGACGCCGTCGGCGGTGACGGGGTCTTTGAGGCGGAGGATGCGTTTGTGGCCGACGGTGGTGGAGCGGGCGATTTCTTTCCACTGGCCGGCGATGCGGGCTTCGACGCGGAAGCGCTCGATGAGCTGGCCTTGGGCGATGTCTTCCTGGACGGTGAGGGTGTCGAAGGTGACGGGCTGGGCGAGGGTGACTTCGGTCTGGCCGGGCTTGACGTCGCCGAGGAGGTTGACGGAGAAGGTATCGCGGACGGTGCGGCCGAATTCGGCGAGGCGGTTGACGTCATTGGGGTGGACGAGGCCGTCCTTGTTCGGGGGAATATTGAGGAGGAGGACGGAGTTGCGGCCGACGGAGGAGTCGTAGATGGTCATGAGGTGGTCAAGGGTTTTGACGCGGTTGTCCTGGGAGGCGTGGTAGAACCAGCCGGGGCGGATGGAGACGTCGCATTCGGCGGGGTACCAGACGGCCCGGCGGGAGCGGAGGATGTCTCTGAGGCAGCCGAGCTTGGGGGACTTGGCGTTGAATTTGGGGCCGCTCATCTTGGCGGCGTCGACGTTGGCGTAGTGGAAGTCTTCGAAGCCGGCGCGGATGGCGTCGTTGTCAATGGTTTCGATGGGGACGACGGACCATTCGCTTTCGCGGGCGAGGCCGGATTCGTTGCCGACCCAGCGGACGTCGGGGCCGGAGACGGCGATGAGACAGTCGGGGGCGAGTTCGCGGATGGTCTTGTAGTAGCGGGCCCAGTCATAGACCTGGCGTTTGCCGTTGGGGCCTTCGCCGCAGGCGCCGTCAAACCACATTTCGTCGATTTTGCCGTAGCGGGTGAGGAGCTCGGTGAGCTGGGCGACGAAGAAGTCGTCGTAGGCTTTGCCCTGGCCGTAGGCGGGTTCGTGCATATCCCAGGGGGAGAGGTAGAGGCCGACTTTGATGCCGTTGGCGCGCATGGCGTCGGCGAATTCGCGGACGAGGTCGCCCTGGCCGTTCTTCCAGGGTGAGGAGGCGACGTCGTGGTCGGTGACGTCGGAGGGCCAGAGGCAGAAGCCGTCGTGATGCTTGGCGGTGAGGATGGCGAGTTTGAAGCCGGCGGCTTTGATGGCTTTGGCCCACTGGTCGCAGTCGAGCTCGACGGGGTTGAAGATTTTGGGGTCTTCTTTGCCGGAGCCCCATTCGCGGTCGGTGTAGGTATTGACGCCGAAGTGGAAGAAGGCGGTGAGCTCCAGGCGCTGCCAGGCGAGCTGGGCAGGCGTGGGGCGGACGGAGGCGACTTTGGCCAGGATGGCTTTCTGGGCGTCGCTGAGGGTTTCGGGGGTGAGCTCGGCGGCGAGTTTGGGATCGGGGACGATGGTGAGGGTGTCGGTGACGGCGGCGGAGAGGATGGCATTGCGCACGGGCATGCCGGTGGTGACGAAGCTGAGGCCGTTCATGCCGGCGGCTTCGTAGTTGCCGACGTGGCTGCCGTTGGCATAGACGTAGACGCGGTAGCCGCCGGGGACGCGGGTGTAGATGACGGTGATTTCGTTTTCGGCGTCGGGGAGGGTGGCCGAGAAGGTGTCGCCGAGGTCATTGTCCATGTCGAAGAGGTAGCCGCCTTTGGGGTTGCGCCCGACCTTGAGCCAGGAGTTGCGGCCGCCCCACTGGGCGAGTTTGGCGAAGTCTCGGGTGGATCCGTCCGCCATGCCGTCGGCCTTGGAGAGGTCGACGCGGAAGGTGGCGGAGAGGCCGTCGGGGAGTTTCTGGGCGGAGGAGTAGATTTCCCAGTTGCCGACGCCGTTGTGGAGTTCGCCGACGCCGTATTCCCACACGGGAGCGGCGGCCATGGCGAGGCCGGCGGCGAGCAGAGAGCACATCATCAGGGTCTTTTTCATAGGCGTGTCCTTTCGGGGAGTGTGCGTGAAGTACCTTCTTTATGCACCTTTACGGTAGCACAGTACGCATGCTCGGTGGGGGCGTGGCGCGAAAAAAGCGTGCCCCGCCCACGGGATGCGGCGGACGAAGCGGTGGGGCTGCGCGGCTCAGTCGACATTGACCTGGATTTCGACGGTGGGGTGACCGCGGAGGAAGGAGGCGGAGAGGCCGGAGACGGCGCGGACGTTGCGGGCGGCCCGGAGGACCTGGCCGTCGAAGGCGGTGTCGCCGGAGGAGGTCTTGAGGGTGACGCTGCGGACGGAACCGCCGGAACCGAGGCGGACGCTGAGGACGGGGGAGGGGCGGCCCTTCGGGGAGGATTCGAGGCCGTAGTCGGTGCAGGCCTCGCGGAAGCGCCTCTGCAGGAGGCCGTAGCACCGCGAGGCCTCGTTCGCGGGGGTCTGATTGCGGTTGCCGGGCTTGGCGCCGGCACCGAGGGCCTTGGCGATCTCTTCCTTGGAGGGGGCTTTCTGGGTGGCGGCTTTGGTGCGGTCCTTTTTGCCGTCAGTGACGGGGCCGATGCGTTTGCCGGTCTTGATGGTGGTGGCCGGCTTCCACTTGGGTTTCGCTTTGGGCTTTTCTTTGGATGTCTCTTTGGGCTTCTGGGGCTCAGGCTTCTTGGCTTCCTGCTTGGGGGTCTCCGTGGGCTTCTGTTCCTCTATGGGAGGGGGCGGGGGGAGCGGATCGGGCTCCTGAACGGGAGGGGGCGGCGGAGGCAGCGGCTCGGGCTCGGCCGGTTTGGGCTCTGACTTGGGCTCGGGCTCCTCCTCACGGACGTCGTTGGGTTCCTCGGAGAGGACATCGGCGGCGTTTTCCTCGGTGACGACGAGGAACTCCATGGGGATAATCTCCTCTTTCTTCTCGGACGAACATCCGCTGACGCTCATCATGCAGAGGGCTGCGATGATGAGCGCGTTGATGAGCAGGGAGAGGGCGAAGGGCATGGGGGGGGGAATCAGATGGGGAGGGAGGGGTCAATGTCGAGGGCGAGGGCGCCTTCGCGGATGCCGCCGCCGGCGGAGGCGTAGCCGGCAATCATGGCGGCATTGTCGCCGCAGTAGGCGGGGGCAGCGAAGTAAACGGGGACGCCGCGGGCTTGGGCCACGCCGGAGAGGGCTTCGCGGAGGCGGCCATTGAGGGAGACGCCGCCGCCTACCGCAAAGGAGCGGTAGCGGCCGCGCTTCAGGGCGAGGTCGGCGCGGAGGGCGAGGGCTTCGACGATGGCTTCCTGATAGGCCGAGCAGATGCGGGCAACGTCGCGCTCGTCACGGGGCGGATGTTTGCGGACGTAGGTGATGAGGGCGGTCTTGAGGCCGCTGAAGCTGACGCAGAGGTCGTGCTGCCAGCCCTCCGGGAGGGGATGGTCGGCGGAGACGCGGCCGAGGGGGAAGTCAATGGTGCGGCGCTCTTCGGGAGGGAGGGTCCTGGCCAGGCGGTCGATGACGGGGCCGCCGGGGTAGCCGAGGCCGAGGCATTTGGCGGCTTTGTCGAAGGCTTCGCCGGCGGCGTCGTCGATGGTCTGGCCGAGGAGGCGGCAGGAGCCGGGGGCGTCGGAGGCGATGAAGCAGGTGTGGCCGCCGCTGACGGCGAGGCCAAACTGCGGATAGAGCGCCTCCTCCCGGAGCTCGGGATGGCCGAGGCGGACGGCGTGGAGGTGGGCGTACATGTGGTGGACGGCCACGAGGGGTTTGCCGGCGGCGATCGAGATGCCTTTGGCGGCGTTCCACCCGACCAGGAGGGCGGGGGCGAGGCCGGGGCCGTAGGTGGCGGCGACGGCGTCGATGCGGGACCAGTCGCAGGAGCCGAAGGCCTGGGTCATGGCGGCTTCGACGATGCCGCGGATCTTTTCGATGTGGGAGCGGGAGGCAATTTCGGGGACGACGCCGCCGTAGGGACGGTGGAGGGGGACCTGAGAGTAGACGACGGAGGAGAGCACCTCGGAACCGCCGCGCACGACGGCGGCGGCGGTCTCGTCACAGGAGGTCTCGATGCCGAGGACGGTCAGGCTCATGCGGCCTCCGCAGCGGGGGTGAGCGCCGGGAAAAGGGTGTCCGGCACAGCCGCGGGACCGGGCTCGGGCGCTCCGGAGCCTTCATCGGCGGCATCCCCGGTGCCTTTGCCGGCGCTCTCTTCGGCCGCCGGGGGCTCTGCGTCCGCTTGGCCGGGGAGGGCGAAGAGCAGGGTGGAGCCGATGGCGGTGCGGAGGCGGCGGTTGAGGTCGACCAGCGCGGGGAAGGCGTAGGCGTCGAGGAAGGCGGGTTTGACTTCCTGCGTGAGGGTGTAGGCGAGGGCCGTGCGGCCGTCGGCCGTCTGCGAGACGGTGCGCGTCAGAGTGACGCGGCCTCCGCCGGGCAGGTCCAGGGCGTAGGGCTCGGGCATCATGCGGATCTCGGCGCCGGGGGGCAGGATCACGGTGACGTCGGTGCGGGATTCGCCTTCGCCCCCGAACCAGAGGGGATAGATGCGCTGGCTGCCGCGGACGCCGTAGGCGGAGGAGGGCTGGAGGGGAAGGACGGCGCTGAAGACGCCGTCGGCGGCGTTGGCGTAGTTGCGCACGCGCACGGAGAATTCGGTGGTGACGGGATACGCCTCGGTGTCGGCGGCATAGGCAATGGGTTCGGCGCCGGTCATGATGCCGGCGGCCATTTCGGCGAGGTAGCGCCTGTGCTCCTCGGGTTTGCGCTCGGCCTCGGCGCGGCGGAGGGCGCCGGCGGAAAGCCCGCGGAGGCGGCTTCGGGCGGTGACGGTGGCATTGCCTTCGGCATTGATGTCGATGGTGCGGGAGGCATAGCCGGCGTCGTCGGCGAGGCGGGCGGGAGGCGCATAGGCGCCGATCCCGTCGGCGGTGAGCAGGCGGGTGCCGGGACGGAGGGAGCAGGCGCCGGGTTCGTCGTAGCGGCCTTCCTCGCCGACGAGGCGGCCGTCCTCCAGCATCAGGTAGGGGCGGGTCCAATCCGTCCAGACGCGGCTGTCGCCGATGCGGCCGGCCAGGGCGCTGCGGGAGGCGGGCGAAGCGGATTCGGCGAAGACGAGCTGCCAGCCGATGCCGAGCTCGTCCAGAGCGGCGGCGCGGACGGCGAGGCAGTCGAGAGCGTTGCCGTAGCCGTCGGCAAAGACGGTGTCGGGCGAGTCGACGGCGCGGGGCGGGCGTTTGGTCCAGCCGGGGCCGTCGGTGCGGAGGCGCTCTTCGAGGAAGGCCTGAAGGGCGCGGAGGGCGTCGTCGCCCTCGGCGTCAATGGCGGCATCGACGGCGTCGCGGACGGCATCGGCCTCGCCGACAGCCTCCTCAAAGGCACGGCGGACGACGCCGGTGACGGCCTCGGGGGTGGCGCGGCGGAGCGAAACGCGCACGGTGGGGAGGAAGGCCGACAGGGGCGGCAGGGCGGATTCGCGGGGGAGCTTGGGCAGATCCTTCGCGGTCCAGGTGTGGACGGTCCCGTCGTCGTCATAGGTGACGGTGTACGTGAAGCCGCTCATGTGGAAGGTCTCGATCTCCAGCTCGTCCGCGTGTTCGGTCGGGATGCGGACGGTGTAGGTCTCGGAGCGGACGGGGTCGCCGCCGCCGAAGACGTAGGTCTCGCAGAAGGGCTGGCGGTCCCGGGATTCGACGGTGTAGTCGAGGTGGATAACGGCCCCGACGCCGACGGCCGGGAGGGTCATCACGGTGCTGCGGAGCCCGGGATAGCGGACGGCGGTGTCGCTGTGGCCGACGTCAAGCTCGTTGATCTCGCGGGTCCGGTCCAGGGGCTGGCGGACGCCGTCGGCCCGGGTAACGGCAATGTCGTTGAGGGTCAGGGTCTCGCAGTCGGGGGTATAGGTGACGGTGGCCTCGGCATAGCGTTTGGTGCCGGCATAGGTGAGGATGCGGCGGTCGGAACGGGTCCGGACGGCATAGGTCCCCGGGCCGGAGAGCGTCACCTCGCGGGAGAGCGAGAGGAGCTCGGAGTCGGCCTCGCGGAGGGGGTCGCGGGTGAAGAGCGGCCGGACGGATTCGGTGCGGGAGTAGCGCTCGACGAAGCGGCGAAGCGCCTGGTAGTCCTCGGGGGAGTAGGTCTTGCGGGAGAGCTCGATGCGGCGCGTGAGGGTAATGTCGCCCCCGTCATCGCGCGAGACGGTCACGCCGTAGGCCGCTCCGGGGGCCTGCAGACTGGGATTGTCGGGCAGGAGGGCCGGGACGCCGAGCGTGCTGAAGCCGCGCAGGCGGAGCGTTTCGCGCACGGCCACGGGGGTGTCAATAACCCAGTCGAACCGCCGCTCCGGCTGGTCGAGCCCGCGCAGGAAGAAGTTTGCGGCGCCGAATCCGCGGGAGAGGAAGGGAATCGGGACGAGAGTGCGGCCGAGGGCATCGGTCTCGGCATAGCCGTCGACACGGGCCGAGAGGGTAAGGACAAGGGGTTTGGTGATATCCTGCGGATCTTCGGGGGTGAAGGAGACGGCGGTGACTTCGGCGCCGGGCAGGAGCGCTTTCAGGATGCCGTCGAAGATGCGGCGGACCTGCGGCAGCGGGGTGCGGATGAGGAGGGAGCGGTAAATATTGTCATTGTATCCGCCGCACTGCATGACCGACTCAATCTGCAGGGAGCCGGACTCGGAGAGCTCGGCGACGGTGGCGATCTCCATCAGGCCCGATTCGGGCGGGGGCACGGGCGTGGTGCGGAGGGTGTCGCCGTCGGGACGGGCGACGAGGAAGGAGCAGTCGCTGAGGTAGCTGGGGAAGAGGTCGCGGGTCGTTTCGTCGGTGGGGTCGAGCATCAGGTAGTCGCGGCCGCCGCGGTCGATGCAGACGACGGCGTGGTTGAAGATCGGAATCGGCACTTCGTCGGCGATCTTGGCGCCGGCATTGATGATGACGGGATAGGCGTCGAAGCCGGCCTCGCGCAGCATGGCGACGAGGAGGACGCCTTTGTCGCGGCAGACGCCGTAGCGGTTGTCAAAGGTCATGGCGACGTCATGGGGCTCCAGTCCGGGGGCGGTATCCTCGGCAATGACACCCATGTAGCGGATCTCCTGCGAGACGAAGCGGAAGAGCGCCCGGATGCGCTCCGCGTCGTCGGACAGGCCGTCGGTGAGCTCATTGATTTTGGAGCGGATGGCGTCGGTGACCTCCATGTGGGGGAGGCAGAGCGCCCAGTACCACTGCGAGACCTCCTCCCAGCTGCCGAAGGTGGAGATCTGGACGCGCTGAAGCTGGGAGAGCATGTCGGGCATATTCTCCTCGGGGAAGACCTGGGGGACGTTCCGGGCGACCCACTTCCAGACGGTGCTGCCGTCGGCACGGGTCTGCCGGGTCTGGGTAACCGTGCCGGGAACCTCGTCGAGCAGGGCGACGGAGCGCAGGGGAAGCGCCTTGGGCGCCACGACAATGTAGTCGGCGTAAGGGATCGGGACGGTTTGCTCGAAGACCTCGACGTCGATGTAGCAGTCGGGGATGCGGACCTTGGTGTAGCGGTCGGCGATGACGGTGTGCAGGATGTCGCCGGGGAGCAGGCCGGGGAGGGAGAGCATGAGCTGCTTCTCGCGGGCGTCGTAAATGTTGCTGTCGACGGAGCGGTTGTTGGTGACGGCCTTGGCCTCTGCGGGGTCCAGCGTCAGGACGGTGCCGTCGGCCCGGATGATCTCGACCTTCTGAAGCTCGGTCTCGGAGAAGCCTTCCCGGTAGGACGAGCCGACGGCCGTCAGGGCGCGGGCACCGGCGGGGGTCAGAACTTTGCGGTAGGATTCGGCCCACATGCTGTAGGTGCCGTCGGGATTGTAGACGACATAACGGCGCCCGGCGACGTCCAGCGTATCGGCATCGGGATAACGCTCGGCCGTGGCTTCGGCCGCCAGCGTCCTGGCCTCCTCGGGCGCAAGGCATTCGGGCATCGGGGCAATGGCGGCGCGGACGGTCAGCGTCAGCACGCACAGAAACACGGCAGCGGCCGCGACAAAACGCAGGTTGCTCATGGGCTGGTTCTCCTTCTTGGCTACCTCCATAGTATACACGAACGGGACGCCGGTGCCATCCCGGGAGAAGGAAAACGGACGGGACCGGAGTCCCGTCCGCAGACCACCATGCCCTCAGCCCGGATTCAGGCGTCGGCCGTGCCGCCCTCCGCCGGTGCCCCGGGCGGCACATTGTCCGCTGTCGGCGGATCGTCGGCGCGGGCGTCGGGGTCTTCGGCCGGGGGCGGCGGATTGGCCTTTCCGGCGGCGGCCAGAAGGGCCTCGGCAATGGGGCGGATGCCGGCATAATGCCAGGCATCCAGCGTCACGCGGTCGGCACCGAAGGCGACGCGGAGGATGGCGCGCTTTTTCCACTGGCTGTCGTCCGCCTCGGTCAGAGCCGTCAGGGGCCATTCTTTTGGGGTGCCGAAGACGGTCCTGCGGAGGACCCCGCCGTCGAGTTCGAACCGCACGCAGGCGCGGTACCCCACGACCGCCAGCAGCAGGAGCGCAAAGGCCGCGGAGATCGCGGCGGAGACAAACTGGGCCCGGATGTCATCGGGCGTATGAATCGGCTGGGCAAAGACGGCCGCGGCCACTTCGGGTTCCTGGGCCCGCGGGTCCTGGATGCCGATCATGGAGGAGAAGGTGTCGGCGATCTTGGCAGGCGGCTCGTCGAAACCCTTCGCGCGGAAGGCCTCGGTGAGGGGCGCGGTGCCGGTACGGGCGGTATTCATCCAGTCGGCGGGGGAGAGCTTGCGGGCGGCGAGCTCGGCGGCGACGGGGGCGACCCGGGCGTTCTCGCCGGGATACCCGACGGCCCCGTCGTATATGAACCAACCGGCAAAAGCCAGCAGCAGCGCGGCCACGCCGGCGAAGCGCACGGCGTATTCCTTATTGAGCGTGGTGATCATCTTCATGCCGCCCATTATACCGAAATCAGCGGATGACCTGCGTATCCCCGTCGGGCTCCTGGCGCAGCATCACGTGATACGGCAGCGCCACGAAAACCACCGCCCCGAGCAGGTTGCCCACCGTCACGAAAAACAGATTCTTCAGGTAGGCCGCGAAGGCAATTTCGTGCCCCATCGGATTCAGCCAGCCCAGACCGATGATGCCCATATTGGCCACGCTGTGCTCAAAGCCGCAGGTCATGAAGATGAAGACGCACCAGACGGTCATGATCAGTTTGCCCGATTCGCTCTTCATCCGGCAGGCGCACCAGATCGCCAGGCAGACGCACAGATTGCACAGCACCCCGCGCAGCACCATCTCCGTCGGCGTCAGCGCCACTTTCGCCGCCGCGGTCTTGGCAAAGTAGGCAGCGGCTTCGGCAGCCGCCGACGCGCCGGAGAACTTATAGGCCGCGATCGTCCCCCACACCCCGAAGATATTGCCGAACCAGCACACCGCCCACAGCCAGAGCGTCTGTCCCCACCCCAGCTTCCGCTCCAGCGACGCCCCGGCAAAAATCAGATTGTTGCCCGTAAAGAGTTCGCACCCGGCCATGACCGCCAGGCTGAGCGCCGCCGAGAAGGCCAGCGCCGCCGGCAGACGCGCCGCCGCCCCCATCAGCGGCTCCAGATACCCCCCGACGCTCATGGCCACCATGCCGCCGAGCGTAATGAAGATGCCGGCCATCAGCGAGGCCACGATGTAACCGAAGGGCGAGGCCCGGTAGAGCTTGACTTTCGCCGCGGCAGCGGCACAGAGGGTGTCGTAGGTGTCACGGTACATAGAATTCTCCGAAATGAAACGGCGCGCATGATACCACAGCCCTCCGGCGCCGTCATGCCCCCCGGCCTACCAAAGGCTGCGGTCCAGGGAGCGGTACTGAATGGCCTCGAAGAGATGGGCCTGACCGATGGTGTCGGCGCCGGCAAGGTCGGCAACGGTGCGCGCGACGCGGAGAATGCGCGTATAGGCGCGCGCGGTGAGGCCGAGCTCGTCCATCGCCATGCGGAGCGTCGACTCCGCGGCGGCGTCGAGGCGGCAGACGGAGCGGATGAGGCGGGCGGGGATGTCGGCATTGCAGCGGACGGACGGCTCGGCGCGGTAGCGCTCGGCCTGGACGGCGCGGCAGCGCAGGACGCGTTCGCGGATGGCCGCGGAGGATTCGCCCTGGCCCGTGCCCGTCAGCTCTTCGTAGGCGACGGCGGGGACCTCGACATGAATGTCGATGCGGTCCAGGAGGGGCCCGGAGACCTTCATGCGATACCGGCGGATGGCGGTCTCGCTGCACCGGCAGGCGCGCTTGGGGTCGCCGGCGAACCCGCACGGACAGGGGTTCATCGCCGCCACCAGCATGAAGTCCGAAGGAAAGGTGACCGTCCCGGCGGAACGCGCCACCGTCACCACCCCGTCTTCGAGGGGCTGGCGGAGCCCCTCCAGCGCGTTGCGGCGAAATTCCGGCAGTTCGTCGAGAAAGAGCACCCCGTGATGGGCCAGGGAGGCTTCGCCCGGCACCGGATGGGTGCCGCCGCCGATAAGGCCGGCGTCGGAGATCGTATGATGGGGCGAGCGGAAGGGACGGCGGCCGAGAAAACTGCCGCGGAGGGCCCCGGCGACGGAGTGGATGGAGACGACCTCAAGGGCTTCCTCGGCCGTCATGGGCGGAAGAATGGAGGGGATGCGGCGGGCGAGCATGGTCTTGCCGGAACCCGGGCTGCCGACCATGAGCAGGTTGTGCCCGCCGGCGACGGCGACCTCGATGGCCCGGCGGGCCATGGGTTGGCCGCGGACGTCGGCAAAGTCCTCGCCGACATTGGCCTTTTCGAGCCAGGCCGGGTCATGGGCGCGGGGCGTCGGCGCCAGCCTGCGCGAGAGAATGTCGGCGGCCTCGCGCAGCGTCGTCACCGGCCAGATCTCGATCCCCTCGACCAGCGCGGCCTCGGCGGCATTCTCCTCGGGGACGATGACGGCGCGGAAGCCGCGCCGGCGCAATTCCATGACGATGGGCAGGATACCGCTCACCCGGCGGACGCCGCCGCTCAGGGCGAGTTCGCCGATGACGGGGACTTCGGAGAGGAGGGGGAGGCGGAGCTGCTCGGTGGCGGCGAGGAGGGCCAGGGCGATGGGAAGGTCGTAGAGCGGCCCCTCCTTGCGGAGATCGGCGGGGGCAAGATTGACGGTGACCGCGGAGGGTTTGGGACGGAAGAGCGCGTTGCGCAGGGCAGCCCCGACGCGCTCGGCACTCTCCTTCACGGCGGTGTCGGGCAGGCCGACCAGACGGATGCGGGGCTCGGCGGCCGGAAAGGCGCTGACCTCAATCTCGACGGACACCGCACCGATCCCGACAACGGCGGCGGCATGGGCTTGCGCTAGCATGCGATCTTCCTCCTGACTGCGGCGGGCCCGAACCGTTCGCGCCGCCCGAAGGCATTATAACACATCGCCGGCCGCAGCCCGGACGCCTGCGCGGGCCCGGCTGAGACGCAAAAGCCCCGGCCCCCATAAGGGCTGCCGGGGCATCGGGGTCAGCGCGGCCGGGACGGCTCACGGCACGCGGGTCACGGTGACGGTGCCATTGGAATCGTCGCTGCCGTCGGTACGGACCACGGCAGAAAGCGTCACCCTGGCGCCGGCCGGCAGCTCCCTGAGGAGGAGCTGATAGGTGTTGGCCAGGTGGGTGCCGCCGGTGCGGCCGTCGTGGCGGTCCTCGCAGAGCACCCGGCCCCCGGCGACGAAGGCCGCGGAGCGGATGTCAAGGCGGGCATAGCCGCCGGTAAAGGCAAAGGTCACGCGGTAGATGCCGGGGGCGGTGACGGTCTCGGTGACATCCCAGGTGCGCGTGACGTACTCGGTGGGAATCTCGCCGGAGGACCAGCGCCCGACGGGTTCGGCCGGGAGCGGGGCGGCATTGACGCCCATGGCGCGGAAGCGGGCATAGTTGTCGAGCGTGCGGCGGCGGAAGTCCGCCCAGCCGCGCTGCGCCTGGGGCGTCCATCCGATCTCGGCGACGGCGGTGCAGCGCGGCCAGGCCTTCCACTGGAGGTCACGGAGATCCCAGATGTATTCGGACCAGAGATTGCCCTGGACGCCGATAACGTAATGCTGCATCTCCCCGGGGATGCCGTCGGTGGGATTGAGGGCATACGCCCGCTCCAGGGTGATATTGGCGCCGAGGTATTCGTAGGGGTCGTCGGCGATGCCCTGGCCGTAATCGAAATAGCAGTGGGAATTGGGACTCATGACGACCTGATGGCCGAGCTTGGCCGCGGCAACGCCGCCGGAGGAGCCGCGCCAGCTCATGACCGCCGTCCCCTGCGGCAGACCGCCCTCCAGGATCTCGTCCCAGCCGATGGCCTTGCGCCCGCGCGATTCGAGATGGCGGGCCATCGTGCCGATGAACCAGCTCTGAAGGTGATGGGCGTCGCGGAGCCCTTCGGCCCGGATGCGGGCCTGGCACTTGGGGCAGGCATTCCAGCGGGTCTTGGGGGCCTCGTCGCCGCCGATGTGGATGAATTCGGAGGGGAAAAGCGCCGTAATCTCGTCGAGAATGGCCTTCATCATGGCGATGGCCGCGTCATTGCCCGCGCAGATAATATCCTCGTCGACGCCCCACTGCCAGCGGGGCGGCCGGCGTTCGCCGCGGCAGGAGAGCTCCGGGTGGGATGCCAGCAGGGCGCGCATATGGCCGGGCATGTCAATCTCGGGGACGACGGTGACGTGGCGGCGGGCGGCATAGGCGACGAGTTCGCGGATCTGCTCCTGCGTGTAAAAATACGGGCCGTAAGGCGTGCCGTCAGGATTGCCGCGGTCGCCGCGGCGGGCGGAACACGGCCGGACGCTGCCCTGCTCGGCAATCTCGGGATACTTCCTGATTTCGATGCGCCAGCCCTGATCGTCGGTAATGTGCCAGTGCAGGACATTCATCTTGTAGGCCGCCATGGTGTCGATCTGCGCGCGGAAGGCCTCCGGCCCCATAAAATGGCGGGCGTCGTCGAGGTGGGTGCCGCGCCAGGCCAGGCGGGGTCTGTCGCGGATGACGACGCAGGGGGCCTTCCACTCGACGTTGCGCACCGGGCTGTCGGCGTAAATCTCCGGCGGGAGGAGCTGGCGCAGCGTCTGATAGCCGTAGAACGCGCCGGCCCCGTCGGCCGCGGCGATGCGGACATTGTCCTCGGTCACGGTGAGGCAGTACCCCTCCTTGGGCTGCCCGGCGTCGCGGACAAAGACGATGTCGCCGGGCTTGGGCCTGCCGCCCTCCGTCACGGGCAGCGCGTACCCGGTGGAGGCACCGAGCTCCTCGGAGGCCAGGACGGCCTCCCCGGCAAAGGCCGGATCGGCGACAATGGCGGCATTGTCATAGAGACGGAAGGGCGCCGTGCCGGGAAATTCCTGCACCTCGCAGGGTTTCGGAATGACGGAAACGGCCGCTGCGGCCGGCCATGCGGCCAGCAGGACGGCGGCGGTCAGGGCTGCGCTGCGCAGACGGTTCATAGGCGGGGTCCTTTCTGCCGGGATTCGGCACGGGGGTTTTCTGAAAATCATTCGAGCGGGGCGGCATTGATGCCCATTTCGGCATAGCGCCGGGCCTGGTGCGCGGCACGGCGGCGGAAGTCCGTCCAGTCGCGCTGCGCCTGGGGCGTCCATCCGATCTCGGCGATGGCCGCCCCGCGGGGCCAGGCCTTCCATTCGAGGTCGCGCCGGCCCCAGATGTATTCGGTCCAGAGATTGCCCTGGATGCCAATGACGTAGGGCTGCATGGCGCGGGGTACCCCGTCGGTGGGATTGTACCCGTACACCTTCTCGGCGGTCAGGGTCGCGTCGGGATACTCGTAAGGGTCGCGGTCGCCGAGACCGGGGCTGAAATTGAGGTAACAGGTATCGGAGGGCGTCATCACCACGCGGTGCCCGCTCTTGGCCGCGGCAATGCCGCCGGCGGTGCCCCGCCAGCTCATGACCGCCGTGCCCTGCGGCAGACCGCCCTCCAGAATCTCATCCCAGCCGATGGCCCTGCGCCCGCGTGATTCCAGATGGCGGGCCATCGTACCGATGAACCAGCTCTGAAGGTGATGGGCGTCGCGCAGCCCTTCGGCCCGGATGCGGGCCTGGCACTTGGGGCAGGCATTCCAGCGGGTCTTGGGGGCCTCGTCGCCGCCGATGTGAATGTACTCGGAGGGAAAGAGCTCGGCGACCTCGTCGAGAATGTCCTTCATCATGGCAATGGCCGCATCGCTGCCCGCGCAGACAATCTCCTCGTCGATGCCCCACATCCAGCGCGGCCCGAAGGGCCCGCCGGTGCAGGACATCGCGGGATAAGCCGAGAGCAGGGCACGCATATGCCCGGGCATATCGATTTCGGGCACGACGGTAATGTGACGCTCGGCGGCGTACGCGACAATCTCGCGGATCTGCTCCTGCGTGTAGTAATAAGGCCCGTACGGCACGCCGTCGGGGACCCAGCGGTCCCACATGGTGGCCGAGCTGTCCCGCCGGGCGCCTATGCGGGTAAGGTCGGGATACTTCCTGATTTCGATGCGCCAGCCCTGATCGTCGGTGAGGTGCCAATGCAGGACGTTGAGTTTGTGCGCGGCCATGGCATCCAGCAGCTTCTTGACGACGGCGGTGCCCATAAAGTGGCGGCTCTCATCCAGATGCAGGCCGCGCCAGGCAAAGCGGGGACTGTCCTCAATGGTAACGGCAGGCGCATGCCAGACGAGCCCCTCGTGGGGATGGGCGGCATAGATCTGGGGCGGAAGAAGTTGGCGGAGGGTCTGATAACCCGCGAAGACGCCGGCGCGGTCGGAGGCGGTGATGACGGCGATGCCGTCATCAGTGGTGAGCCTGTAGCCGCCGGCGGGGACGGAACCCGATTTGCGGAAGACGATGTCGCCGCCGCGCACCTTGCCGTCGGTGCGCATGGGGAGCGCGTAACCGGTGGCCGGCCGGAGCTGCGAAGCGGCCAGGGCAGCTTCGCGGGCAAAGGCGGAGCAGCTGACGACCGCGCTGTCGGGACTGAGCCGGAAGGCCTCTGCGCCCTCCTCCGCCACGACCGATCGGGGAAGTGGGATGAGGGCCGGCAGAGCGGACGCCGTCAGCGCCGCCGCCAGCAGAACCGTGAGGATCGCGAACCGTTTCTTCATCGCCGTGCCTTGGGTAAATGGACCGTGAAAGCCCCGCGACGCAGGGGCGCCTCCAGTGTAGCACAGGGCCTTCCGGCGGAAGGAAAAAAACGCCGCGGCGCGGAGCGTGCAGACCCGAAGCCTCAGAAAGAGCAATATTCGCGTTCGCGCAGGGAGAGATAGGGCGGCATCGTCTCGGGGCGGCCGACGATGACGTGGTCAAGGACGGGAATGCCGATCATCCGGCCGGCATTGATCAGGCGCTGGGTGACGCCGATGTCCTCGTCGCTGGGGCGGACGTCGCCGCTGGGATGGTTGTGCACGACAAAGACGCCGTGGGCGTCGAGCATGACGGCGCGGCGGAAGAGGACCGCCGGCTCGATGACGGTATGGGCGCGGACGCCGAGCGTGATGAGCTCCGGCCCGTCCATGATCATTCTGCGCTTGCGGTCGACGTAGATGACCCAGAAGCCTTCGCGGGCATAACGGGAGCTCTCGGCAAACATGAGCTGGGCGATCTGGGAGGGACGGGCGATGGGCTTGGCGAGTTCCGACGGTTTCAGCCGGTAGATACGCGCCCCCAATTCAAGGGCGGCCGCGAGGGTGGCGAGCTTATCCGGGCCAAGACCGGAAATGCGCGGCCCCCTTCTGTATCGGCGGGCATCGGCATAAGGCAACGGCTCGGGCGGATCCTCGCTGAGACGTTCGGCGGCGTCGCGTTCGCCGTAATAAGAGACCTCATCGGATTCGTCGTCGCGGTTCGGCAGTGCCGGGGCATCGGCATGGTTAAGCCAGGCATACAGTTCGTCAGGCGCATACCTGCGCAGACGCCAGATCGGCCCAAACTCCTCGACGAACTTCCGGGACATCTCATGCACATTGCACCCCCTGACGCCGGTACGGAAAAGAATGGCCAGAAGTTCCTCGTCGGTCAGCACCTTCGGACCGTACTTCAGGAGCCGCTCGCGGGGCCGCTGATCGTCAGGGATATCTTTGATTTTGCGCCCGTCGCGCTTCCGTTCCGCGATGTTGCCGTCTGCCATGCCCGCCTCTCCGTGCCCCGGCCGGCCCCATGTCGGACGGAGCGCCTCCAGTATAACACACGCCGGCAGCACCAGTCAGCGCCCGCCCGCGCGGCATCCGGCCGGAGGGACGCCGAAGCGTCCGCGGCCTGCGGCGGTGAGTGCGCCGCCGAAAAAGGCAGGGGCGCGCAACGCGTGCGCGCCCCTGCCTTCGGGAATGATCTGCAGCTTATTTCAGCGAGATCCTGTTGATGACCGCATCGGGGTTGTAGGCCGGCGCCCGGCGCGATGCCTCATCGGGCAGACGGACACCCAAGGGAGCTCCTGCGCCGGCACGCTTCATGGGATGTGTCTCCGCAGACTTGCGCCCCGCCTTCGGTTTAAGGTCTGCTGTGGGCGTTCAAGGCGAGAGCACCCATTGCGGGATACAGGTGTGAGGACCGCAGTGCATAGGGGTGCCGGAAAGCAGCGGGTATGGTTGCGGCCATATGCGTGAAAGACCCGCAAGGGGAAGCCCCGGAGAGTCGTCCACAAGCAAGTCGCGCTGTCATCTCTCGACTTGTTCTCAATCCGGCTGCCCCTGCGCAGGCAGGCGGTGGCTTTTTCACGCCGCAGGCTCCCCCTCCGGCTCCGACACACGCACCTCCGCCGACTCAATCCGACGGCTCCGCACCGCATCGATGCGCACGCGCAGCCCGCCGACCGTCAGCTCCGCACGGCTCCCATCCTCCGGAATCTCACCCAGCCGCCCCATCAGGAGGCCGCCGAACGTATCGGCTCCCTCTCCCGGCAGCTCCACCCCCAGCGCCTCCGACACCGCATCGACCCGCGCCGTCCCGCGAATCCGCCAGAGCCCCCCGCCGAGGGACTCGATCTCCGGGGACTCCGGGCCCCGGGAGGCTTCGTCCTCATCGCCCAAATCGCCGACCAGACGCTCAAGCAGATCGTTCATGGTAATGATGCCCTGCACGCCGCCGTATTCGTCGCACACCACCGCAAAAGGATTCCGGCTGCGCTTCATGCTGCGGAAAAGGCTGTCGGCCTTCTGATGCTCCGAGACGAAGACCGCCGGACGCACCGCCTTGGCCAAAACATTGGCCCGGCTCCGATCCTCCAGACGAAACCAATCCTTCGCCGTCAGCACCCCCGTCACCCGGTCAAGACAGCCGTCGCACACCGGATACCGCGAATGGCGCGTCGTATGAATAATCCGGGACCACGCCTCATCCGAATCGTCAAGCGACAGCGCCGCCACCTCCGTCCGGTGCGTCAGAATCTCCCCGAGCGACAGATCGTCAAATTCAAAGACATTCTGAATGAACCGCTTCTCCTGCGCGTCAATCGTCCCCTTCGCGCTGCCCGCATCGACCAGCATGCGGATGTCCTCCTCGCCGACGGTCTCCGGATCGGCCTCCGGATCGACCCCAAGGCACCGCAGCACCCCGTTGGTCGAGCGCGTCAGCAGCCAGACCAGCGGCGCAAACAGGCGGTCCACCGACCACACCAGCCCCGAGAAGGCCAGGGCCAGCCGCTCCGCATGCTGCATCGCCAGGCGCTTCGGCACCAGCTCACCGAAAACCAGCGTCACGTACGACAGCGCCAGCGTAATCAGAATCACCGATACCGCATCCAGCGTCTGCACCGACAGCGGCACCCCGCACGCCGACAGCCAATCCGCCAGCCCGTCCGAAAAATGATCCGCGGCAAACGCGCTGCCCAAAAAGCCCGACAGCGTAATCGCCACCTGAATCGTCGCCAGAAACCGCGCCGGCTGGCGCGACAGTTTCAGCAGCCGGCCGGCCTTCCGGTTGCCCCCCTTGCTCAGACGCTCCAGCCGATGCTCGTTTGTGGAGATAAACGCAATCTCGATGCAGGCAAAAACCGCATTGAGCGCAATCAGCGCAATCTGAAGCAGCAGATGAAAGGCAAACGACGATTCCATAATCCGAAAGTTCCCCCCAGTATTCCCTCGGCCCATATCCGACCCTACGGCACCCTACCGCTTCGGGCCACTGGCCACACGGCCCGACGCGGTCGGAGACGGCATACCCAAAGCAACTGCTTACACTTTAGAATGTTTTCTCACTCCGGGCAACCCCCTACCCGGCACCCGACGCAGGCCGCACACACCGGCACGCAGCCCCCCTTCGCCGGAGGCCGCCCCACCCATGCGCATGAAGCGCCCGGGCGCGACACCGGAAAACGGCGCAAGAAGGATGTGCGGTGAGGGTGCTCTTGACCGAGCGTAAGACCAAGAATGACGCGCTATCCTAATAGGGTGGCCCTTCACTGCCCTATAGGGGATCACGGAGCTCCCCCGTGGAAGAGCTGAACACACCCCAAAACCGCAGGACGCATCCCACGCGGGCTACAGGCCGTGGCACAGAAGCCCCGTCACGGAGCCTCGGACATCAGTGTCTCAGGCTCCGTGAGTGTCGTGGATTGGCCGGTCAGTTTCTCAAGGACATGACGGTAACGGCGCCGAAAGAAATCAAAGCTCGGCGCGTCGACACGCATCCAGTCGATTTCCTCACCGTCCACGTGACAGTAGATCTCATTGACCCTGCACCCCAGACACCGGGCCAGGAGCTTTTTGGCGGATTTCAGGGAGCTGTCGTTGCCGGGGAGCCGTTCGTAGGCGGGCCCGTTCCGATAACGGGGCTCCCGGTAATGACAAAGAAGCCAAGCCTCGCTCCGCGGCATCGGAATCATGGGGACGCCGTATGCGTAAGGCTTCGGAGGCACACCGGACGATACTGAGGCAAAGCCGCGCTCCACGGCACAGACGAGTGCCCGATAACGGGTGTCGCCGCCGCCCGTATCCGAGCGCGTGAAATCACAGTCATGGAAAAAGACCGAACCGGCCGCTTCACCGGCGGCCACAGCGGCCAACCTGCCGGCTTGCTCTTCCACCGCCAGCATCCCGGGCACGGTACGCTTCGCACCCCGCTGACGGAGTGCGCGGGCCGCCCGCGCACGGGGAAGAGCGGCCAAGTCGCCTCGGGAGAGTATCCGGCTCTCAAAGGGCTCCCCCGGCGCGAAGGCCTCCGCGAGCCGACGCAGCGCAGCCATCAGCGGCCCGGGATTCGCGTCGGAGGATCCCACGTCGGAATTCCCCTCCCCAACGACGACGAACTTCATGGCTTCTCCTTGGCCGCTTCGGCGGACAGCGCGGTGAGGTCGGTATCGGCCATCACCTCACCGGGCCCGAGGAGGCCCAGACGGGAGGCCACGGACGGCACGGAGAAGAACGGCACGGCACGCGTGGGTTCCCCGGCATTCTTGGCCAGAAGGATGACGGCCTCCCGGGCTTTGTCGTCAGTCATCCAGTTGAGCAGCAAAGCGCTGTGCGTCGTCACGATGACCTGCTTGCCCCGAAAATCGCAAAGCTCCCGCAGCAGAGGGCCGACAAGCTCCTGATTGATGCCGTTCTCAATCTCATCGAAGAGCAGCGTGCGGGCCCCGGAGTAAGCCTGCGACAGATAAATCATCAGCCGCAGCGTCCCGTAGCTGAGATGGGAGGCATCAAAGAGAGCCCGGTCCATCTCCCGGAATATCAGATTGCGCCAGCCGAAGGGCCGCTTCCGTACCTCAAAGCCGGAAATCTGCGGAGAAAACCGACGCAGCCGCCCGAGCAGATCCCGACAGTCGGCTTCCGAAAGCGACGAGACGAAGGCCACCAGCCCACGTCCGTCAGGCCCCACATCGGCCGTCCTGGACGATGCCGCCGGCAACTGCACCGACTGGGCAATGGCCTCCGGATTGAGCACGCCGAAAACATGGGTCGCCAACAGCCACTTCAGCGGCTCGGGGGTTTCGGCAAGACGGGCCAATACCGATCCCTCAAAGCGGAACAGCCTCGACTGCTCCTGGACCGCGGCCCCGACCCACAGCTTCCCGTCGGCAAAACGGCACAGCGTCTCGCTCCTGCCCTCTGGCGTCACACGGACAAGCTCCTCAAACGTACACCGCTTCTCCTGCGGATTGAACCTGGCCCGCCACGTGAAGACATCGTCATCCGGTCTCTCGCAAAGGTCAATTTCGAACTCGATCAGCTTCCGCGCGGAACCAAAGGTCACAATATCGGTCGGACGCCAACGGTGCGCCGCGAACCACTCCGTGACACGTCCCTGAAGAAGCGCCCGGACCAAATCAAGAAAAAGCAGCAGCGTCGACTTGCCTGACCCATTCAGGCCGATCAGACAGACAAACCGTCCGAGCCCGGACACCTCGAATCCGTCCAGTGACCTGAAATTCGTGACCCTTATCCGCTTAATCATGGGTATCCCTTACCGTACGTTCAGAAAGAGCGGCTCTCGACCGCGGTGATACCAACAGACTACCAAAAAGGCCGCCCCCCGGCATCCCCGCCGAGGGGCTCTTCCTGAATGTGAATCGTCCCGTCACATGCCGCTGCCCGGGAGCGTTGCGCGTTCCGCGGGGCATCCGGGTCATCACCCGCCGACAGCGGCCTTTTGACCGGGTGCGACTGAAGAACTCGATCGTATGTGGATTGAGTTCCTGACTGGTAAGTCTCAATAACCTTTCGGCCTTTTGACTGTGTGTGACCTTTGCGGCATACAGTTGCATTGAGTTCAAGGACGGACATAAGGTCTCAATAACCTTTCGGCCTTTTGACCGTGTGTGACGGAAGAGTATTCCCTTTTCAGCGGGTATGCCATCGTGTCTCAATAACCTTTCGGCCTTTTGACCGTGTGTGACAGGGTCAGCGTGACCCTCAGGACCGGGGCACGAGTCCCGTCTCAATAACCTTTCGGCCTTTTGACCGTGTGTGACATGGGAGGATTTTCACTTCCTGTTCGGAAGAATCTCCGAGTCTCAATAACCTTTCGGCCTTTTGACCGTGTGTGACTATAACAAAATTACGTATTGAAATCAACGGCAGATATTGGGCGGTTTTGGAGGGAGGCGGGTTGGGGAGCGAAAAAGCGGGACCGGCGCACGGCGGCGGAGCGCTCAAAAACCGAACACCTCATTGACATTTCATCACGTTATGACCGCCGGAGGGAGACTTTCCGAGGAGTCCGCACAACCCATTGAAAATCAACGGATTGCCCGTTTCCTCAAAAACTCCCGAAATCTCCCTCCGGAAACAGGGGAAAAGTCACCTGCCGAAAACGGGTTGCATCAAAAAACCCTCCGCCGGGGCGTCTTTCCTCCGGCCGCGGCGCAATCGGCACCGACACCTTCCGCATCAACCATCCGTGGAACCGGTCCGCACGTATTACGCCGCAGTCCGACATTCACGGCAGCGATACGGTGCCTTCAAAAGCCCTCCTTCCGGGAAGCGGAGGCGGGGCAAGAGAGACCGGGGCGAAGTCCGGGGGCCGTTTCGACGTAATTTTGGAGAGAGCTTTCGGGAGGGGCTGAAAGGCTCTGATGAAAACGGGGGTGCTTTTCGATGAAACCCGGGAGGGGGTAACGTGCCGGGAAAACCTTGGCAATGTCGGGGAGCAACATTAATAATGTCGAAGGAAAACATTACCCATATCGGAGGGCAACATTACCCATGTCGGAGGGCAACATTAGTAATGTCGGGGGGCAACATTACCCATGCCGGGGACGGGGTCAGGCGCGGACGGGGAGGAGGATTTTGGAGACGAGGTAGGTGCCGACGACGACGCCGACGCGGCAGAGGAGGGGGATCATGTCGGCAGTGATGCGGTCGCAGACGAGGATGGGCGGGTGTCGGGGCGGAGGGCAGCAGCGGCGGTATTGTGCATTTTCCGCGGTTGTGCCGGATAATGGGATGGTAGTTTACTATGGGCACGTGACGAAACGGAGCAGTGGACGCACATGACGACTCCGTGAGTTCCCCTCTGGGCTGCGCACCTTCAGGGGGTATTGCCTTGTCTCCGTGCGGGCATGCGCATAACGGGGGCATTGCCGCGAGGGGCATAAGAGCGACCGCGAACATCAGTATTCATAACGGCTGTCTCGTCAGCCCAATGTATCTCTGCATCTTCCTTCTTTGCACGCCTTGCGATATCAGGATAGGTCTCATCGAGCCATGTTTTTGACGGCCTCTGGACTCTGCTCATTGGCCCTTCTTATCGGCTTCTGAGGCGTGAATCCCCATCGAGAAAGGTATAGGCTGACAGTCCTCTCCGGCATCTCAATCCCATACTTTTCGCTGATATATGCGGCGACAGCCTTGCGCGTCCACAACGCAAAATCCATCTTCAGCTGCCCTGGCCGCGTATCGCAAATTGCCTTCTGGATTTCCTTTTCCTGCTCCGGGGTCAACTTTCTTGCAGATCCTTGTTTACGGCCGCGCTTCGCCGGCTTTAGCCCCCTAACGCCGCGCTCTTCATAAAGTTTGAGAGCGTTGTTAATCATCGGCCAAGAGAACCCCGTGATCTCTTGTATCTCCGTTATCTTCTTGCCCGATTTACGCAGGCGGACGACCAATTTCCTGGCCTCATAGAGGGTTTCAGGATTATCACGAGGGCTTGTTTTCAGTTCGTTTCCCATGCCCCGTGTGATATCGGACACAGCTCAAAATGTCAAGATATTTTCATGCCGAATCTATAAAAGCCATCCTTGAAACCCATGCCGACGTCCCCGCCGCCGTGATCTCCCGCAGGCTCGGCCCCATCGACAGAGGCGCCGTCGCCAATTCGAAGAATGAGTGCCAGGCACAGAATCCGGATACCTGCCAATTCCATCATCCGGAGATGAAGAGAATCCTGAATGGATACCGGGGACGCTGTTCAGGGAGAGCATCCCGGAAGCTTCTCTCCGAAGGATTCGAGGTACGAGGATCGGATGGTCGGAAGACGCGCTTCGACCGTTTCGCAAGAGATCACTATGATCGCGGGCTTCGTCGCAGAAATAACGTCCCAAAGCCGGAGAACCTTGAGTTGCTCCCGATGGCTGTATACACCGTACGCCATGGTGAGGGAAGGCTGAAATTTGCGAGAGGGACGACTCCGGATTATCTCAATCCTCCGAAGGGCACGCAGGTGGTCTATACCATGCGTTTCGGAAAGGAAACCATGCACGTCTACGTTTATTGGGATACCGGGAGGGTTTCCGGATGGCACGTCGCAAAAAAATAACGGGACGGTTGCCTAAGCAACCGCCCCGGGGGGGAAAACGGATTCCCAAAGTGCAGCAAGAGGCCAGCCTCTTACCATCCCTTTGGAAGCATCGCCGCTGGTTCGGCCCTTCCAAAGAACACAGGCAGTAAACCACATTACAGAAGGATTTGCAACCCATGAACCAACAACCCGTGGATCATATCCCTCTGATGATACTGCTGGGTGCCGCCGACGCCCTTGCCATCCAATGCGCCTCTCTACAAAAGGCGTTTAAGCAGTTCCAAGAGAAGCGCCCCAAGCGCCATGAAGACCACGTCACGAACCTTCAGGCAAAACCACTTCCCCGACGGATGCACCGCTGCTATTCGTTTGAAATAGGACGGAAAATGTGAAATGGTCCGTTACATCTTTTGGTCCGGAAGACAAAAAGCGGAAGCCTGAGGTGATCACATCGCAGACCTACCTGAACGATGCGCCTACTGCATCACGCTTACTGGGACATGCGGCAGTGATGAGTTTCCCGGGCTTCCGACGCAGACAGTAGACCACAACCATGAAAGGAACGCAACCCATGAAAGAATACACCGCAGAGCGCGCCATCCTCATGATCATCCTCGGCGCCATCCTCTCCCTGTCCTGCGACTCCGCGTCATTGAAAAAGAAGATCGACGAGCTTGCAGCCTATCGCGCCCCCGCCGCCAGGGCCCTGCTTGCCCGAGTGCCGGCACTCCTCCCGGGCGACCCCGAGATGGCCGCCGTCATCGAGTCCACCGTCGCCGAGACTTTCGCAGACCGGCTCGCTGAGGGAACCGGTGAGACGGATCTGGCCAATTCCGAATGCCGCGCGAAGGACCCGTCCAAGTGCCCCTACCACGGCGGCAAACAGGCCGACGATATCGGAGAAACCGCTATCGCCACCAGAGGACGAGATTTCAATTCACGCTCCCGTGAGGGAGCGACCATCCTGCGCGCTCCGTTCAAGGGGCGCTTCGGAATTTCAATTCACGCTCCCGTGAGGGAGCGACCAAGCTCTGCAAGCGTGACGGGCTTGTCAAGCATATTTCAATTCACGCTCCCGTGAGGGAGCGACTTGTATGCGCGTCGAGAGTCCGCGTGTGGCAAAATTTCAATTCACGCTCCCGTGAGGGAGCGACGATGGGGCAGTTCAGCATCCCCGGCCGCGTCGGCATTTCAATTCACGCTCCCGTGAGGGAGCGACTCCCCGCCGAAAACAAAGAAAGGAACACTACCATATTTCAATTCACGCTCCCGTGAGGGAGCGACGGAGAAGAGCGCCTGCATCTTCGCGGGGTCACGATTTCAATTCACGCTCCCGTGAGGGAGCGACCTGTCGATACCATGCGGGCAAATCACCATGACACGATTTCAATTCACGCTCCCGTGAGGGAGCGACCAGCTGGTCGCGGCCTGCGCGCTTGGCGCGGATATTTCAATTCACGCTCCCGTGAGGGAGCGACCCAGCTTCGCGCCGGAGGGCACCGTCACGCCCTTGGCCATTTCAATTCACGCTCCCGTGAGGGAGCGACTACCACCGCGGGCATCACGCTCAAGCAGGCGCTATTTCAATTCACGCTCCCGTGAGGGAGCGACCGGCTAAAAGGGCTTATCACGGAACTGCAGGAGATTTCAATTCACGCTCCCGTGAGGGAGCGACAAGACGCGACGAACGCACGCTGGGACGGCTGGGAATTTCAATTCACGCTCCCGTGAGGGAGCGACAATAACGACAACCGCGTCCATGAGTTCGCTTCGATTTCAATTCACGCTCCCGTGAGGGAGCGACGGCATGGTGTTTCTCCTTATTTTGTGGTGGTGGTATTTCAATTCACGCTCCCGTGAGGGAGCGACCGGCCTAAGCGGACGGCAACGAAGGCCGTGAGAATATTTCAATTCACGCTCCCGTGAGGGAGCGACTTTTCGCCGATAACAACGGCAGAGCCGAACGGTATTTCAATTCACGCTCCCGTGAGGGAGCGACCGTCAGCGTCCTCCCATTCGTCGCTATCCATGTCATTTCAATTCACGCTCCCGTGAGGGAGCGACATCGCGCGGTTGCGGCGTGGCTGAAAGAGGCGCGATTTCAATTCACGCTCCCGTGAGGGAGCGACTGTGGAGCAGTCGTCCGTTGTCTTTTTCGGCTTATTTCAATTCACGCTCCCGTGAGGGAGCGACACGGAGAGCCGTGCCCGAGAGCGAAGGACTGCGCGATTTCAATTCACGCTCCCGTGAGGGAGCGACCTCAATCCATGGCTCGGCAAGCTCCGAGTTGACATTTCAATTCACGCTCCCGTGAGGGAGCGACTCCCCTCTGGGTAGATTATGCCAGAGAAGAGTCTATTTCAATTCACGCTCCCGTGAGGGAGCGACAAGCGATAAGTGATATAATACGGGCATGATGACGATTTCAATTCACGCTCCCGTGAGGGAGCGACGTCTCGGCCAAGGACTATGCTGAGGCGATCGACATTTCAATTCACGCTCCCGTGAGGGAGCGACCCATAATGTTGGTGACGCTCTTTTTCGCGGCCAATTTCAATTCACGCTCCCGTGAGGGAGCGACCCGACGACACCGAGAGCGGCGAGAGCCATTTTGATTTCAATTCACGCTCCCGTGAGGGAGCGACCGCCGCACTTAAGAGTAACCCGAGGAGGGCAGCATTTCAATTCACGCTCCCGTGAGGGAGCGAC
>CALXSH010000030.1 GCA_944391065.1 uncultured Kiritimatiellota bacterium
GCGTCGCCCCCCGGGGGGCGAGGGAGGGGGACTTCCCCTCCTCTTCAGGGGTGCGTCATTTAATTGTGCACTTTTCACCAGTTGGATAGGGTTATTCCGCCGGCAGAAAAGTTGTTAACGGATTCAATTAAAAATAAAGAGTTTATCTATACCCTAAAACAACCCAAAGGAACGCCCCGTTTGGTGCGTCAGGTAAATGTTATGCAGGCGGCACCGACGACATCGGGGACGCTGCCGGAGTGACACAGCCCTGGAGAGGGATTGGCGGACGCACCCTGCGGAGGCGGGGTGCGTCGCTCTTTTTGGGGAATCGGGGTGTGGTATCATGCGGTCATGAACAGGATGCTTTTAGGATTGACGATGGCCCTGGGCGCCGCGGCTGCGGCGTTTGCGGGGGAGGTCTGCGTGTGGGAGGAACCGTTTGACGGCGAGACGCTGAACGGCGCGTATTGGACGCCGGAGACGGACTTCGTGCGCAATGTGGATGCGGCGCAGCTGTATACGGCGCGGCCGGAGAATCTGGCGGTGCGCGGCGGCGCGCTGAGGCTGACGGCACGCCACGAGTATGCTGAGAATACGCGCTGGGATCCGGAGAGCCCCGACTGGCGGCGGAACCGGAAGTCGGCGGATTACACCTCGGGCTCGGTGAACAGCCGGGGCAAGGTGGAATTCCGCTACGGGCGCGTCGAGATCCGGGCGCGTGCTGAGCACGGGCGCGGGGTGTGGCCGGCGCTGTGGCTGCTGGGCTCTTCGGGGGGCGGCTGGCCGAAGTGCGGGGAGATCGATATCCTCGAATACATCTCGCAGACGCCCGATCAGGCGCATGCGACGCTACATTTTGAGCGGGACGGGGTCTATCTGCATCCGACGGCGCAGGCCAAGGGGCTGACGATGGACGGCGCGTGGCACGTGTACGGGCTGGAGTGGATGCCGGAGCGCATCGCCGTCACGGTGGACGGGCAGACGGCCTTCGCGATGGATCTCGACGGGGCCACGTCGGCGGACGGAAGCAATCCCTACCGCGACGGAACCTTTTTCTTCATTCTCAATCAGGCGCTTGACGGATGGTCCGAGACGCCGGCGCCGGAGGATTATCCGAGGACCTTCAGCGTGGATTACGTGCGGCTGTATCAGGATCCCGAAGTCTCGGGAACGCTCCTGCGGTTGGCCGAATAACGCGCGGAGGGGGCGATGAAGCGTTTGGGGCGCGTGTTTCTCCTGGCAGCCGCGCTGCTCTTCGGGGCATGGCTTTCGGCGGCGATCCCGGAGAGCTGGCTGGCGCGGAAAGCGGAGGTCGGCGGGGCGACGCGGGAGGCGATTTACGCCCTGTGCCCGCCGCGTCATGTCTGCATCGGCGAACTGCCGGAGCGCTGGCTGGAGGCCTTTGAGGGGAAACCCGCCGGGCCGGAGATTTATGCGGGAGAGGCGTATTTTGTCGATCACGCGCTTAATCACCATCCGGAAGTGGAGGACAGAATCTACCGGGAGTTGGAGCGCATTCTGGAGGACCCGGACGAGGTTATCCGGGACCGCCGTTTCGGACGGGACGGGCTGGTCTTTGCCAAGACGGTTGACGGGGTGCTGTATGCGCTGGTGATTCGGCTCTATCCGGACGGGCGGCTGCAGTACAAGACGCTTTTCCCCTCGGACGGCAAACTCTATCCGAAACTTCCCCGTTACTATCGCCGACCCACATCCGACGGTGCCCTTTGCCCGGCGGCCTGAGTCAGAACCGGAAGGCGGGGGCGAAGAGGGTCTGTTCGGCACGGGGGATGCCGAGGCGGTCGGCTGTCTCGGACCAGTGGCTGACGGTGGCGCGGATACGGGTCAGGCGGGTTTCGGCTTCGGCCGGCTTCAGGCGGAATGCCGGGGCGACCTGCAGGGCTAAGCCGAAGTCGAGGCTGCAGTCCTCTTCGGTAATGCCGAGGGAGAGGCCGAGGCCCTGGGGATTGGGGTTGAGGTCGTAGGCGGGTGAGAGGCGCCAGCCTCTATCGGTATAGAGAAATCCGTGGTTGCGGAGGTGGTCGTCTGTGTTGGAGACAGCGATCGAAAAGACGATACGCGTCCAGAGTTCGTGCAGATCCGCTTCGGGGTCGGCTCCGTGTGTCTGAATAAATTCCGCGAGCCCAAGGTAGGTCGCACCGTTCCGGATGTCAGCTCCGTCGTGCATGCCGAGCAGAGTCATGGCAGAGGCAAAGTGAATGCGTCTGCCGCCGTCCCGGTCAAAGCGTCTGGTCAGGAAGGTGGTTCCATGCGGGGAGAGACGGGTGCTTTGGGCTTCGGGCAGGTGTAGCCCCGCCTCGCGGGCCAACAGATAGGTCATGTATTCCCATGCCGCCACATCGCAGTCGTCGTTCTTGGCAGGGAATTTGGCCATCCAGAGAGACCCGTCCGGTGCGACGACACAGGCTTTGGGGCGTGCCCCACCGAGAGAGGAGCCCGGGGCCAAGAGGATCCTGAGCCATTTTGCGTGGTCGTCGGCAGGGGCCTGGTTGTCTTCCAGGTTGCGGGCGGCGGCCTCAAGTTCCCGGAGCCGTGCCCAAGGCGGCGCTGCGACGGCGGTATCGTCATTCAGGAAGGGGCCGTCGGGCTTGGCCTTGAAACGCAGGGCCCCCATGCGGGTCTCGTCATAGACTCCGATCAGGTAGTCCGATTCGCTCAGCGGACGGGGCGGGCGTGCTTCGCGGCAGGCAATCAGGGCTTCGCGGCGCTGCATCAGTCGGCGGCCCCAGCGGTCGGGTGCGGAATCCATGAAGAGGCCGAAGTTTTCTTTCTCGGTGTACTGCGGACCGGAAAAGAGCAGAAGGTCGGGGTCGAGAATACAGTCGTGGCGCTGCTCCAGCCACGCAGGGGAGAGTTCAAAGGAAAAGAGTTCCCGGCCTCTGCTTCTGTGGGCCGAAAGAATACCCATCAGCGGAGGCTGGCCGCCCGCGGTGCGATGGTCGAAATAGACATGCCAGCTGCGCCCGTCGTTCATTCGGACTTCCTCCTTGGCGCACGCTGGCGATGGGTGGAGACGAGGCCGGCATCGACAAGACGGTGGCCGATGGGATCGTCGGCGGCGACTTCGGCCATGGAGGGAGCCATGCCGAGCGCGGCGAGGACTTGCATATAGTTGCCCATCGCAACGGCTGGGGAGCCGTGTTCGATTTTGCTTAGCGTGACGAGGCTGATGCCGGCGCGTTCGGCTTGGAGCTTGGCTGTGACGCCGCGGCGCAACCGGGCGAGGCGCAGGTTTTCGCCGAGTGTTTTCAGGGCATTGGCCGGAGTCGGGAGCAGATGGATCGGTTCCTTGGGCATTGTGGTGTCCTCTTAAGTGACAATAAAATATCATTTTACGTGTGTAAATGAAAGCTTATTGTGTGTTATGAGGGGCGGTGAGGCTGGGGCTCAGAGGCGTTCGAGCTGCTGTTCGACCCAGGTCAGGATGCGGTCGGGGTGCGCGGTAGGGAGGGGCAGGCGGGAGAAACCGCGCACGGGGGCGTGGTTGGGCTTGGAGTAGAAGGTGAGGAGGCCCTCTTTGATTTCCACCTTGGCGAGGCGCTTTTCGGCGGCCCGGATGCGGAGGCGCGCGATGCGGAGATAGCGTTTGGCGGCGGGGGGCAGGGGGCCGAAACGGTCGCGGAGTTCTTTGGAGAGGGCGTCGAGTTCTTCGGCGGTGGCGGCTTCGGCGACGCGGCGGTGGACGTTCATGCGCTGGGCCTCGTCCTCGATGTAATCGTAGGGAAGGGCGGCAGCGTCGGCACCGGCGGCGCCGGGGGAGGCGTTGAAGCAGGTCAGGGCAATTTCGGTGTCGACCAGGGAGGGGAGGGGTTCGCCCTTGAGGCGGGCGACAGTGCGGCGGAGGAGCTGGCAGTAGAGTCCGAAGCCGATGGCGGCGATGTGCCCGCTCTGGGCGGCGCCGAGGAGGTTGCCGGAGCCGCGGATTTCCAGGTCGCGCAGGGCGATGTGGTAGCCGGCGCCGAGGCCGCTGTGGCGGCGGAGGGCCATGAGGCGGGCGCGGGCGTCGCTGTCGAGGGTGCCTTCGGGGGGCAGGAGGAGGTAGGCAAAGCCTTTGACGGCGGAGCGGCCGACGCGGCCGCGGAGCTGGTAGAGGTCGGCGAGGCCGAAGCGGTCGGCGCGGTCGATGAGGATGGTGTTGGCCCGGGGGATGTCGATGCCGCTGCCGATGATGGTGGTGCTGACGAGGACATCGGCTTCGCCGCGCTCGAAGGCTTTCATGGCGGCGGCGAGTTCGGCCGGGGCCATGCGGGCGTGGGCGACGATGACGCGGGCTTTGGGGAGGAGGCGGAGGATGCGGTCGCGGACGCGGGTGATGGTGAGGACGCGGTTGTAGAGATAAAAGACCTGGCCGCCGCGGGTCATTTCGCGGCGAATGGCTCCGGCAATGACGGCGTCTTCGTCGCGCTGGACGACGGTTTCGACGGCGACGCGGTCCTGCGGCGGGGTCTGGAGGAGGGAAAGGTCGCGGGCGCCGGTCAGGGAGAGGTAGAGGGTGCGGGGAATGGGCGTGGCGCTCATCGTGAGGATGTCGATGAGGGCACGCAGGGCACGGAGGCGCTCTTTGTGGACGACGCCGAAGCGCTGCTCTTCGTCGATGATGAGCAGGCCGAGGTCGGCGAAGGGGACGTCCTCGGAGAGCAGGGCGTGGGTACCGATGAGGATGTCGACTTCGCCGCGGGCGGCGGCCAGTCGGGTGGCTTCGCGCTGGGCGGGGGTGCGGAAGCGGGAGAGGACGTCGATGCGGAGGGGAAAGTCGCGCATGCGGTCGCAGAAGGTTTCGAAATGCTGTTCGGCGAGGACGGTGGTGGGGGCCAGGACGGCGACCTGCTTATGGTTGACGGCGGCGATGAAGGCCGCGCGCATGGCGATCTCGGTCTTGCCGTAGCCGGCGTCGCCGCAGAGGAGGCGGTCCATGGCGACGGGAGCGGCCATGTCGGCTTTGATTTCGGCAATGACGCGGGTCTGATCGGGGGTCTCGGCGTAGGGGAAGAGCGCCTCGAATTGGGCAATCCAGGGGTCGTCCACCCTGTAGGCGAAGCCGGGCAGGACGCGGCGCCTGGCCTGGGTCTCGAGGAGGCTGACGGCGAGATCTTCGATGCCTTTGCCGGCGGCCTCTTTTTCCTTCTGCCAGCGTTTTCCGCCGAGGGCGTGGAGCTTGACTTTGCCGCCGTGGCGGGGGCCGATGTAGCGGGAGAGGAGGTGAACGTGCGCGGTGGGGACGTAGAGTTTGGCGCCGTCGGCGTATTCGATGGCAAAGACTTCCGAGCGGACCCCGTCGACCTCGACCTCGGTCATGCCGAGGAAGCGTCCGATGCCGTGGCTGAGGTGGACGACGAGTTCGCCGGGCTCGACGTCGAGGGCGTATTCGAAGCGCTGTCCGGCGACGCTGCGGCGGCGGGCGGGGGCCCTCCAGGTCCTGCGGCGGGGGTAGAGGTCGCTCTGGGCGACGACGGTGAGGGCAAGATTGCCGCAGCGGAAGCCCTGGGAGAGGGGGGCGCAGGCCATTCTGACGGGGCAGTCCCGGGGCAGTTCGTAGGCCAGAAGCTCCTGTGCGGCGGCCGATTCGGCGCAGAGAATAACCGTCTCCTTCGGGCGGCTCCGGGAGGCGCGGACGGCCAGGGCATTGAGGATCTCGCGGCGTTTTGCGGCCTGTCGGTCGGCCATCTGGGCGGTGTCGTCGTCCGGAAGGGCAACGGCGTCGGCGGGCGTGACGGTCAAGGGGAGGGGGGCGCAGCCTTCGCGCTGCGGGTCGCCGACGAAGCAGACGGGGCCGGGGACAAAGGCCTGCAGGGCGGTGCCGAGCCAGTCGCCGGAGGCCTCGGCGCCGAGCTGGGCCGCGGCGGCGTTGACGGCGGGCCAGTCCCAGACAAGGACGGCGCAGCCGGTCAGGCGTGGCAGGAGGTCGGCCGTGCGGAGATCGGCCTTGGGGGCCGGGGGCACGGTCACGCCGCGGAGGCGGCCGACGGAACATTGGGTGCCGGGGTCGAAGGCGCGGATGCCCTCGACGGTGTCGCCGAAGAATTCGATGCGGACGGGCGTATCGGCACCGGCGGGCCAGATGTCGAGAATGCCGCCGCGGAGGGCAAAGAAAAGGGGCTCGGTGACCTGTTCGCAGCGTTCGTAACCGCGCTCGGTCAGGGTCTCGGCGAGGGTGTCAAAGGGGGCCTCGGCATCCTTGGCGAAGGTCAGGGAGGCGCTGTCGAGGAGGTCAGGGTCGGGGATGGGCTGGAGGAGGGCGTGGACGGAGGCTGCGATCAGGGCCGGCCCGTCGCAGGCGAGGATGGCGCGGAGCTGGGCGATGCGTTCGCCGGTGAGGAGGGCTTCGTCGTCATCGGCGGGGGAGAGGGGCAGCAGGGTTTTGCCGGGCAGGAGCAGGGCGGCATCGGAGAGGAAGCGGTCGGCGGTCTGCGGGTCGGGGAGGATGACGAGGGTGCGTGCCGCCCCGAGGCCGGCGGCGAGGGGGGCGGCGGCCGGCAGGGGAAGGTCCGGCACGGCCAGGCGGTCGGCCGCGCGGGGGAGGATGCCTTTGAGCAGGCGCGCAAAGGCGGGGGCGATCTCAGCAATCGGGTCCTTCACGTCGGGTCCTGGCTGTCGTGCCGGCCCAGCTCATCTGATGGGCCACGCCGAGCATGATACGGGCATCGGGATCGGTTTTGACGCCGCGGGAGAAGATGCGCTGAAAGCCCTGCATCATGTGGTCGGCTTTCTGCCCGTCCATGAAGCCGACGTCGAGCATGGCTTGGCGCCATTTGGCCATGAGGGCGTTTTTGGTGGCCTGGGTGGCCATGGGGACGGCTTCCTCGACGGGAGAAACGTAGGTGCCGGTCGCCGAGTAGAGCTCGTAGGCGACGATGAGGACGGCCTGGGCGAGATTGAGCGACTGATAGTCGGGGTCGACGGGAATGCGGATGAGATGGGTGCAGGCGGCAATCTCGTCATTGTGCAGGCCCTGATCCTCGCGGCCGAAGACGACGGCGACGGGGCCCTGCGCGGCCAGGCGGAGCAGGTCGGGGGCGATGCGGCGCGGGGGCTGGACGGTGGCGCGGTAGAGGCCGCCGCGGGCGGTGGTGCCGACGACGGCGACGCAGTCGGCGACGGCCTCGGCGAGCGTGGCGTGCTCGGTGCGGCGCTCCAGGATGCCGGTGGCGTGGACGGCGAGGCGGGAGGCTTCGTCAAGGCTGTCGGTCAGGCGCGGGGCGACCAGGGCGAGGCGGTGCAGGCCCATATTGGCCATCGCGCGGCAGACCGAGCCGATGTTGCCGGCGTAAAGGGTGCCGACGAGAACAATGCGGACGTTGTCAAGCGGGTTCATCGGTGAGAGGTCGGGAAAAGAGGGTTCGGGTCACGGCGGCAACGGCTTCCGGCCAGGCGTCGAGATCTGCCAGGGAGGCCGTTTCGGCGGGAGAATGGTTGCCGAGGGTTGGGATCAGCAGCGGCACGACGGGCACGGAAAGGCCCTGCGACGGGAAGGCTTTGGCGTCGGTGCCGGAGTAATTGTAGACTTCGGTCTGGAGCGGCACGCCGCAGGCCAGAAGGCGGTCGCGGAGCGCCGGGGAGAGAAGGACGGAGGCGTCGGAAAGGGTCACGACGGGGCCGCCGCCGAGGGTGACGCCCTGCTTCCCGTTGGTGTAGGTCGCGTCGAGGGCAATGACGGCGTCGGGGCTGACGTGGCGCGCCAAAACGGAGGCGCCGAAGCCGTTGACCTCCTCCATGGCGGTGACGGCGAGCATGACGTTGTACTCGGGGAGCAGCCGCGCGAAGCGGTCGTACCAGTCGGCAATCAGGGCACAGCCGGCACGGTTGTCGAGAAAGGGGGTGACGACGAGACCGTCGCGCGTCTCCCAGCGGGGCGCCCAGCAGAGGCGGTCGCCTTTGCGCAGCGGGATGCCCGGCGCGGCGGAGCGGACGCGCAGGGGGCGGCGGCGGTCCCAGTCCGCGTCAGCCTCCGGCGGGATCAGGGTGAAGCCCTCCAGCAGGTGCCCTTCGCGGAGCAGACAGAGCGGGGCCTCCTCGTCGGGGGAGATGCCGCCGAGGGCCAGGACTTCGCCCTCGGTGCCGTCACTGTCGGCCGCGGCGATGAAGCCGGGGGCGTCGGCGTGGGCGGTCAGCAGGACGGTGTCGGATTTGAGGCGCACGGAGGGTTCCGCGACGACGGCATAGGGGCCAAGACGGCGGACGTCGAGCCCCTGGCGCCGCCAGCGGGCGGCGAGGTATTCAAAGACCGCACCCTCGTCGCCGGGAGTGGCGCAGAGGATGCAGAGTTCGCGGAGGGTGGGGGACGCGGAGCTCATTTCCGCATTTCGGCTGGGACTGCGGCCGCGGGGGCGGCGGCCGGAGCGGAAGGTTGGGCGCCGGAGACCTCCGCCGGGATCTCGGCCGGCAGCGGAATCTCCTCGTCGGTGATTTCGTGGCGGGCGATCCAGCCGAAGGCGATCGCCGCGCACCAGACGGAGCCCAGCACGACCCAGAGCACGACGCCGTGGACGAAGGGCTGGATGCCGACCTCTTTGAGTTTGCTCAGGGAAAGGTTGGCGCCGACCCAGAAGAGGGTCAGGATCATGAGGTACTTGGAGAGCTTTTTCAGGAAATGGCCGGTGCTGACCAGGGCGGAACCCGCGTCGCCGAGCATCGGCGGCACGAAGGTCACGATGGCGGCGGCGATTAGGAAGCCGGGGATGAACCAGGGCACCTTGACCTTAATGCGGCGCTTGCCGTCGGCGGGGGCTTCGGCGTCGGGCCGCATGCCCATCCAGACCGAGAGGCAGAGGGTGACGGGGATGATCCAGAGGGCCCGGGCGAGCTTGATGGTGACGCCGACGTCCAGGGCCTGTTCGCCGTAAGCCAGCGAGGCGCCGACGACGGAGCTGGTGTCGTGGATGGCAAGCGCGGCCCAGGTGCCGAACTGGGTCTGGTCGAAGCCGAGGAGGTGACCAATCGGCGGGAAGATGAGGAGGGCTACGCCGTTGAGAATGAAGACGGTGGCCGTGGCCAGGGCGATTTCGTGGGATTTGGCGCGGATGACGGGGGCGGCCGCGGCGATGGCGCTGCCGCCGCAGATGCCTGTGCCGATGCTGACGAGCAGGGTGGTATTGGTCTCCATGCGGAGGCGGCGGCCGAGCCAGAGCCCGAACCCGATGGCGGCGGCAATGCCGACGACGGTGTAGGCAAAGCCGCTGCCGCCGGTCTTCAGCACGTGGATCAGATCCATGCTGCAGCCCATGCCGACGATGGTGGCGCCGAGCAGGGGGGAGACGGCTTTCTGCGTGAAGCCAGCCAGGGGATTGCCGAAGCAGGCCGTGCAGAGTACGCCGAGAATGATGGCCAGGCCGGGAGCGTAGTTGGTGACCTTCCACTCGGGACGGACAGCCGTCAGCACCCAAGGAATCAGGAATACGGCCAGAGAGAGAGCTGCGAAAAGTGTTTGCCGGAGTTTCATAATGCCCCGAAAGTATACCACAAGTGCACCTCGGCAGGGCTGTGGTACAATACGCGGCACCGTCCGCCTATGTCCCCCGTCTCCGACGATAGCCTGCATGAGGCGCTGTTGCGCCATTTCGGATTCCGGTCGTTCCGGCCGGGGCAGGAGGCCGTCGTGCGCTCGGTGCTGGGGGGGCGCGACACGCTGGCGGTGATGCCGACAGGTGCCGGAAAGAGCCTGTGCTTCCAGCTGCCGGCGTTGCTGACGGAGGGGACGACGCTGGTGGTTTCGCCGCTGATCGCTCTGATGAAGGATCAGACCGACGGTCTTTCGGCACGCCGCATTCCGGCGACCTTTCTGAATTCCACGCTGACGGCGGAGGAGACGGCGGCGCGTCTGGCGGGAATCCGTTCGGGGCGCTACAGGCTGGTGTACATCGCGCCGGAGCGCTTCCGCAACGCGCGCTTCCTCGAGACGCTTTCGGGGACGCGGCTGGCCATGCTGGCGGTCGACGAGGCGCACTGCATCAGTCAGTGGGGGCATGACTTCAGGCCGGATTATCTGCACCTGGGCGAAATCGTCAGAAGGCTGCCGCCGTCGGTCAGAATCCTGGCGGTGACGGCGACGGCGACCGATGCCATCCGGCGCGACATTGTCCGCCAGCTGCATCTGGCCGAGGGCGGACGCGGGGAGCCGGCCGTCTTCATCAACGGCTTCTCGCGGCCGAATCTTTGCCTGAACGTGACGCGGGTGCGGACGCATGCCGAGAAACTCGAGCGCGTGCTTTCGGTCATTGAGTGCTTCGGGACGGGGATCGTCTACTGCGCGACGCGGCGCCAGGTTGAGCGGGTGCGGCAGCTGCTGGAGGAAAACGGCGTCCGGGCGCTGACTTACAGCGGCGGTCTGGAGGATGCCGAGCGGACGCGGGTGCAGGAGGCCTTCATGAACCGCGGGGCGCCTGTGGTGGTGGCGACGAATGCTTTCGGCATGGGGGTGGACCGGCAGGATATCCGGTTTGTCGTCCATTGGGATGTGCCGGGCTCGGTGGAGGCCTACTATCAGGAGGTCGGGCGGGCCGGCCGCGACGGGGCTTTCGCCTGGTGCGAACTGCTCTACAACTACGCCGACGTGCGGACGCAGGAGTTCTTTATCGCCTCGGCGAATCCGCCCTCCGAAATGGTTTACGAATTTTATGCGGCAGTGCGCAATGCCTGCCGTCAGGCTCCGGACGGGGAGGCCGTGCTCTCGGAGGCCGCATGGGCCGAGCAGACAGGCATCAAGGCGACGGCGACGGTGCGGAACCTGATTGCCCTCTTCGAGCGTAACGGTCTGGTCCTCCGGGGGCGGCGCGCCGACACCCCCGACCCGGCGCTGCGGGTGCCCGCGCAGCCCGACATGACCAAACTGCACGCGATCTGCGCAGCGCTGGCGGTCAAGGAGGAGAATGACCGCGGGCGTCTGCGGGAGATGCTGCGCTTCGTGGCGCATACCGGGTGCCGGCACAGGTTTCTGCTGGCGTATTTCGGGGACGAGGCGCCGCTGGGGCGCTGCACGCAGTGCGACGTCTGCGCGCCGCCGCGGGCCTTCCCGCCGAAACGCCTTCCGGATGAGGCCCGGCTGACGCGGCTGCGGAAGATCCTCTCCTGCATCGTGCGGATGCACGGCAGGGGGGATTTTGACGTGGTGGCGGCGGTACTGCGGGGGGAGGATGCCGCGTTTGGGTCGCTGACGACCTATGGTATCCTGAAGGAATGCTCCGCGCGCGACATCGTGCGGGAGTGTCAGGCGCTGGAACTGGACGGCTACATTCTGGGGATGCGGGTGCTGGCGCGCGGATACGATCTGGCGCTGGGCCGCTCCGAGGCCGTGCCGGTCTCCGACTACAGCCTGCGGCGCTCCCGGAGCGCCGCGGAACGGCGCAGGCTGCCTTCCGCCGCCGGCTCGGAACCGGCGCGGCCGCCGATGGGGTTGCATGCCGCCCTGCGGGCCTGGGCCCGCGAAGAGGCGGCGCGGCGCGGGCTGCCGCCCTTCTGCATTCTCAAAAAGGAGACGCTGGCGCAGCTGGCCAAAAAGCGCCCCGCGACGCTCGCGGAGCTGGAGCTTGTGCCGGGGATGGGGCCGCTGAAAATTGCCAAGTACGGCGAGGCGTTGCTTGATTTGATCGCCTCAGTCGGCTGAGGGCCGCTCCGCGGCCGCCTGCCGGAGCAGCGCGTCGCGGCCGCTTCCCTCAAGCTGGGCTTCGTAAAGCCGCTTCAGAAGCGCCCCCATGGCCGGTCCCGGGCGGAATCCGAGGGCGATTAGATCCCGTCCCGTGACCAGCGGCGGCGGAAGGACCGGTTCGTTGGCCAGTTCGCGGAGTTTTTCCAGCGCAAACGCATAGCAGTCGAGCTTGCCGTGGGAGGCGAGGCAGTCGACGCGGTGCAGTTCGAGTTCCTCCCGGATATGGGCGCGGCCGAGGACCTGGCGCAGCGTGGAGCGCCGCATCTTCGGGAGCTCGGAAAACTGCATATGGTAGCGGACGGCCTCCGTGACGGCCTCGGTCATGGCCCGGCTTTCTTTGAAGCGCTTCAGGATACCCGGGACCATGGCGGCACCGGCGGGGGCATGATTCGGCGTACGGTATCGGCACGTGCCGTCGGGCGCCCTCTCGGTGACCAGCGTGTCGGGTTTGCCGATGTCGTGAAGGAGCACGGCCCAGACGAGCTCCGGCGTGCGGGGTGTCTTCAGAAGGTCGAGCATGAGGCAGGTATGCTCCCAGACGTCCCCCTCGGGGTGCCAGCGCGGATCCTGCTGGCAGCCGGCAAGACGGAGGAGTTCGGGGAAGAATGCGGCCAGCAGCCCGGTCTCCCGAAGGAGACGGAGTGCGTCGCCCGGACGGATGGCCTCGCACAGGGTGCGGAGAAATTCGGTGCGGATGCGCTCGGCGCTGACGCAGCCCAGATGGGGCGCCTCGGTCCGGAGGGCCTCCAGCGTGGCCGGTTCGACGGTCCAGCCGCAGACGGCGGCGAAGCGGACGGCGCGCATCAGACGCAGACGGTCTTCGCGGAAGCGCGTCAGCGGATCGCCGACGGCGCGGATGATGCCGGCCTCAAGGTCGCGCCGGCCGCCGACATAATCGATGACGCGGCCGGTCCGCGGGTCGTAAAAGAGCGCGTTCACCGTGAAATCGCGGCGCTGCGCGTCATGCTCCGCGGAATCGAAGACCACGCCGTCGGGGTGCCGTCCGTCCTGATACCCCCCGTCGCGCCGGAACGTGGCGACGTCAAAGGGAATGCCGCCCTCCAGGACCGTCATCACGCCGAAACTCTTGCCCACGGCCAGACTGCGCCCGGGGAAAAGAGCGGCAACTTCGTCGGGCGTGGCGGAGGTGGCGATGTCAATGTCCTTGACCGGGGCGCCGCGCAGGGCGTCTCGGACGCAGCCGCCGGCAAAATAGGCCTTATGGCCGTGGCGGGCAAGCGTGCCGGCCACCGATTCGGCCAGACTGTCGAGCTGAGGATGGGATGTGCTGCGGAATGCGATCATCGGGAACCTTTTCCGCCCAGTGTAACACAGGGCACGGTGCAAAAAAAAGGGCCCCCTGCGGGAGCCCCTTTCGTTGCCTGTGGCAGAAATCGCTTACTTGGCGATGACGCGGCACATTTCGACAACCTTGTTGGAGTAACCCCACTCGTTGTCGTACCAGGCGCAGACCTTGACGAAGGTCGGATCGAGCTGGATGCCGGCCTTTTCGTCGAAGGTGGAGGTGCAGACCTCGCCGCGGAAGTCGGTGGAGACGACCGCGTCGGCGGTGTAGCCGAGAACGCCCTTGAGTTCGCCTTCGGAGGCTTCCTTCATGGCGGCGCAGATCTCAGCGTAGGTCGCCGGCTTCTCGAGCTCGCAGGTCAGGTCGACGAAGGAGACGTCGGAGGTCGGGACGCGGACGGACATGCCCGTCAGCTTGCCCTTGAGAGCGGGAAGCACCACGCCCACGGCCTTGGCGGCGCCGGTGGAGGAGGGGATCATGTTCTCAAGGATGCCGCGGCCGCCGCGCCAATCCTTCTTGGAGGGGCCGTCGACGGTCTTCTGGGTGGCGGTGGCGGCGTGGATGGTGGTCATGAGGCCGCGCTTCAGGCCGAACTTGTCGTTGATCACCTTGGCGATCGGGGCGAGGCAGTTGGTCGTGCAGGAAGCGTTGGAGATGATGTCCTGGCCGGCGTAGGTGGTGTGGTTGACGCCGTAGACGAACATCGGGGTGCCGTCCTTGGAGGGAGCGGACATGACGACCTTCTTGGCACCGGCGGTGATGTGCTTGCGGGCGGTTTCGTCGGTGAGGAAGAGGCCGGTGGACTCGACGACGATCTCGGCGCCGACTTCGTCCCACTTGAGGTTGGCCGGATCCTTCTCGGCGGTCAGACGGATCTTCTTGCCGTCGACGATGAGCGTGGTGCCCTCGACGGAGATGTCATGCTTGAACTGGCCGTGGACCGAGTCATACTTGAGCATGTAGGCGAGGTAATCGGGATCGAGGAGGTCGTTGATGCCGACGATCTCGACGTCGTTGAAGTTTTCAACCGCAGCGCGGAAAACCATGCGGCCGATGCGGCCGAAACCATTGATGCCAACTTTGATGGACATTTCTTTACTCCTTAGTGTTTCACGGTGCCGCAGGGACGCCGGTGCGCCATGCTCATCCGTACGAATGCCCATAAGAATACTGCACTCTGTGCTCTTTCGTCAACCCGCTGCGGATCTTAGGCCCGATTTCGCCGCGAAAGGGGCGCCCCCGCGCCGCGTGCGTCCGCGCGGGGGCGACTGATCTGTTGGCCTCCATGTAGGCCTTGACGGCCTTCCCCGCGCCGCGTGCGTCCGCGCCGGGCGACTGTGCTATAATCCCCCCGACGCTGCGACGCAACCCGCTCTAAACGGACCACGTATGCTACGGAAACTCTGCATTGCACTGATACTGGCGGCCGCTTGGGGAATGCCGGCCGCCGCTGCCCGGGACGGAGACGGACGCTTCCGCCTGGGGCCCTTTTTTGAATGGCGCGACGACGGGACGGAGATGACCTACCTGGCCGTCCGGCCCTTCTTTGCTTGGCAGGCCGGCGCCGTGGCTCCCGAGGACCGGGATATGGAGGTGCTCTGGCCGCTGACCCACTTCGGCTGGCGACGCGAAAACGCGTTCCATTGGCGCGTCATCATGAGCTTCTGGCGCGACGCCGATCGGCAGGACCCGGACTCGGACTGGGAATTCTCCCTGCCCCCGCTTTGGGTCAACGGCCATGACCGTGAGGCCTGGGGGAGTTACTGGGGATTCTTCCCTTTCTACGGTCACCTGCCGCGCTTCATTTTCTTGGAGGACTTCCGTTGGGCGGCCTTTCCGGCCTACCTCAGCTACCGCACGGGCGGCCCGCGGGCCATCCGGCGGCGTTATTTCCTCTGGCCCATCGTGTCGGCGAAGGACGATCCGGACAAGACCCGTTGGGCGGTCTGGCCCCTCTACGGGACGAAACGCGAACCCGGGTTTTCGTCGCGTTTTGTGCTCTGGCCCTTCTGGAACGACTACACCTTCGACGCCGACAACCATCACGGCACGGGCTGGATGCTTTGGCCGCTGATGAGCCGCGTCAATACCGACACTGAGCAGGGCTACGGATTCATTCCGCCCTTCTTCTCCTACACAAAGACCGCCTCCGGAGCCGTGGCCTACAAGTGTCCTTGGCCGCTTTTCGAACGTTACCGCGATCCCAAGGAAAGCACCTGGCGCAGCTGGCGCTTCTGGGGAATCACCCACCGCGGCACGCGCGACGCCTGGTGGTTCCTCTATCCGATCATGCGTCACCACCGTCAGCGCACGCCCAACGTCCGGAAGTCCTATACCCATTTCTGGCCTTTCTACACCAATGAGTCCGTCTATGACGTCGGGCGCGACGGCAGCACGCGTGTGGAGAGCAGCTATTTTCGCATCTGGCCCTTCTGGAGCAGCCGCTATGACGAGGACGAGGGATGGTCGGGACGCGCGCTGGAGCTCTTCCCCTTCCGCGATTTTCCCGTGGTCGAACGCAACCTGACGCCCTTCTGGACCTTTTACTCCTCCCATCAGAAGCCGGGAGAGCGGGTCGTCGAGCACGAACTGTTCTGGGGCCTGATCAGTTGGGAGACCGATGACGACCCGTATTCGGAGCGGAGCGCTCCGGAGGAGAACGAATGAGATTTACGCAGGCGCCGATTCGAAACCGCGCGGGGGCGGTCCTGGCCGAGTGCGGCCGGACCGTGCTGGTCACGGGGCGCTCCCTGATGCTCTTCCCCTGCATTCTGTTCAACCGCGAATGCCGCCGGGCCTTTTTTGAGCAACTCTACACCGCCGGTATCCGCTCCCTTCCCGTGGCCACCGTCGTGGCCCTCTTCACCGGCATGATCCTCAGCCTGCAGCTCGGCATTGCCTTCCGGCAGTTCTCACAGGAGCTGATGGTGGCCTACACCATGTCCTTCACCATGTTCCGCGAGATGGGTCCCTTCATGACCGGCATCATCCTCGCCTCCTGCGTAGGCTCGGCCATGGCCGCGCAGCTCGGCGCCATGACGGTCAATGAGGAAATCGCCGCCCTGGAGATGATGGGCATCGACCCCGTCCGCTTCCTCGTCGTGCCGCGGCTCTGGGCCATGGCGGTCATGGCCCCGCTCCTCTCCTTCTACATCTGCGTGGTGGCCTTCTGCGGCGGGGCGCTTGTCGGCAGTACCCAGCTGAATCTCCCCTTCCTGCAATACATGAGCGAAGTCGTCCGCGTCGCCGAGATCAAAGACCTCTACGTCGGACTCTTCAAGGCCATTCTCTTCGGCATTATGGTCAGCTCGGTTTCGTGTGTCATAGGCTTCTCTACCCGGCAGGGAGCCGTTGGTGTCGGTGCCTCCACGCGGCGCTCGGTCGTCGTCTCCTTCCTGGTCATCCTGATCGGCGGCTACTTTGTGACGAGGTTCTTCTATGTCTTCTGAATCGGTGATCCTCCTGGACAATGCCGTCATGGCCTTCGGCGGCCGCCGTGTCCTCAATGGCCTCACCGCGGACATCCGCAAGGGCGAAATATTCGTCATCATCGGCCCCTCCGGCACCGGCAAAAGCGTCACGCTGAAGCTAATCTCCGGCCTGCTTGAACCCACCGCCGGCCGCGTCACCGTGCTCGGGGAGGACGTCAACGCCCTCTCCGACGCCGCCCTCTCCGCCCACCGCCGGCGCATCGGCTACCTCTTCCAGAGCGGGGCCCTGCTCGGGTGGAAAACCCTCGCCGAAAATGTCGCCCTCCCCCTCCTGGAGCACGGCCGGATCCCGCCCGGGGAAATCGACCGCCGCGTCGCCGCCGTCCTCGAAGAAGTAGGCCTCGGCGCCAGCGGCGAACTCTATCCCGCCGAAGTCTCCGGCGGCATGATCAAGCGTGCCGGCTTCGCCCGGGCCATCGTCGAAGACCCCGAGCTTCTTCTTTTTGACGAACCCACCTCGGGCCTCGATCCGGTTATGTCGCGGGTCATCGACCGCCTGATCGCCTCGATCAGCCGCGCCCGCGGCGTCACCTGCGTCGTCGTCACCCACGACCTGGCCGGCGCCCTTCAGTATGCCGACCGGATTGCCTTTCTGAAAGAGGGCCGCTTCCTGGAGACCGCATCGCCGGAAGCGCTGCTCAAGACGCGGACACCGGATATCCGCGCATTCCTCGATGCACAGTTCGTAGGAGGTACCTATGGCCGCTAAACAGCGTTACGCGCAGGAAATCATCACCGGCATCTTCATGGTCGCCGTCGTCGCCCTGCTCATCTTCTTCACTGTCGTCATCAGCGGCGTGGACATGCTCCACGGCCGCCGCACCACCGTCCGCAAAGTCCTCTTTGACAACATCGGCGCCCTGAAACTTCAGGACCCCGTCGTCGTCCGCGGCCTCAAAATCGGCAGCGTCCAGCGCCTGAAGCTCCGCCCCGACGGTGTCGAAGCCACCCTTCGCCTCCAGGAGGCCGTCCCCATCCGCGAAGACTACGCCGTCACCATTGACTCCGTCTCCCTCCTCGGCGGCTCGCAGGTCGTCATCGAGACCGGCGATGCCGGCCCCGAGCTCCCCGATGACGCCCTTCTGCGCGGCACCCCGACCCCCGACGTCATGGACGAAGTCGGCGCCGCCGTCGCCGATATCCGCGCCGCCCTCGACGGCAACGTCCTCCGCGAGACGATGGTCAATCTCAAAACCGTCACCGACGACCTCACCGTCGTCAGCGAACGCCTCCGTTCCGGCAAAGGCACCGTCGGCCGCCTCCTCTCCGAGGACGACACCCTCTACGTCGACCTCGCCGGCACCGTCACCAACCTCCGCCACGTCAGCGACGCCCTCCGCCGCGGTGACGGCCTCCTCGGCCGCCTCCTCGACCCCAACGACCGCACCTACGACGACCTCAGCGCCACCGTCGCCAACCTCCGCCTGCTGACCCAGGACCTCCAGGAAGGCAAAGGCCTCCTCGGCAAACTCCTCAAAACCGAAGATGCCACCTACGACGACCTCAGCGCCACCGTCGCCAATATCCGCAGCCTCACCGCCAGGCTTAACAATCCCAATGCCGGCTTCGGCCGTCTCCTCTCCGAAGACTCCACCGCCGCCGCCGACCTCGAGTCGACCCTCGCCAACCTGCGAGACATCACCGGCAAGATCAATAGCGGCACCGGCACCTTCGGCCACTTCGTCAACAGCGACGAACTCGCCATCGACGCCGAAGCCGCCCTCAAAGACGTCCGCCAGATTATTGACAACCTCTGCGACACCGCCCCCATCACCACCTTCTCCTCCCTCTTCTTCAGCGGCTTCTGATAGCCCCCGCCTCCCGGGAAAATCCCGCCCCCCCGCGCCGACGCGGCACCGCATCTGCGGCCCCCCGCGTCGGCGCTTTGCATTTCCAAGCCCCCGTTTCCCGCGCCGCGCGACCCCGGTGCGCCCGACACCGGACCTCCGTGTGCCCGTTACCGGACCTCCGTGTGCCCGTTACCGGACCTCCGTACTGCCGTATTCCGACCTCTTGGACTATAGCCGTAGCGTCCCTTAGGCTATAGCCGTAGAGCCTCTTGGACTATAGCCGTAGCCCTCCTTGGGCTATAGCCGTAGAGGTCCGGTTTTGCCGCATCCGAGGTCCGGCCCTGTCGTACCCAAGGTCCGGCTTTCTCCCGCCTGCGGTCACCCTTTGTCCCGGATAGGGTCCCCCCTGCGCCCCTCTCCCTCGGCCTCCTCCGTGCCTTCCCCCGCGAATACCAGTGCCCGAGCGCCGACCGCCTCTGGACCTACATCGCCCTGCTCAGAGTCCTCCTCCGGGAATACGGACGCAACCCCGCCGAAATCCGCCTCGCCTGGAAAAGCGACGCCTTTGAAAAATTCCGCCTCGGCGAATATGCCTGGCACGGAGACCTCCTCTCTGCCGGCCTGGCCATCAAACCTCTCCACTCCTCCCGGACCTACACCCTCGACCTCACTAACGTCGGCCCTGCCCCCCGCATCCGCGGCACGCTCAACGCCGCCAACCTCCCCGCCGTCGGCGACTTCATCTCCGCCTGCCTCCTCGACCCCGCCTCCTCCGCCGGCTGACCGCGGTGGCCTGCCTGGCGCGGGGGCGCGGCTTACACCCATAGCCCCGTCCTCAGCCCTGCCGGGCACGCCCGGTGTGTACTTCCGTTGGCTGGACCCCGTGCTGAACTTTATCCGTTTCGTCGCTTTTGCTATGCTGCGCTACAGATGCTTGGGAAGATGCTAAATTGCATGACGTTATTGGCTACTGTGTATTGATTTTCTTTGGACTTGCCTTCCTTGTTTTGATTGTAGGCATTGTCTGCTGTGCCATTCGGTCCTTGACGCCCCTTGAGGTGAGGTTGGGTCAGGGAGGCGAAGCGTTTGTCGCTCAGGAACTTCGAAGGGTTTTCGACAGGGAGAATTGTATTTTCTTCGATGATATCCTCTTGTCAGATATTGGCCCAATGACAACTCAAGTTGACCATGTCGTGCTTTCGCCTTTTGGACTTTTTGTTGTCGAAACCAAGAATATTAATGGAATTGTTTATGTGACGGAGCAGCCGACATGGGTGATCGTTCGCCATTGGAACCGCTACCGGATTCAGAATCCTTACCGCCAGAATTACCGACATTTGTGCGTCCTCGCCGAAGTAACGGGACTCCCGATTCGATGCTTCACGTCTGTTGTCATGATGGTCGGCCCGGAATGTACGCTTCGGCGCTATACGGCTATGTACTCAAGCCTGTGCTGTGATGGAGACGATTTGGATGAGTATTTGAAGGGCGTTCGACAGCAAGCTCTGTATTCGCAGGAAGAACTTACGCGGATTGCGGAGAAAATACGCTTCGCCACCGTTCCGGACACCAGAGAAAACCGTGAACGGCATTTGCGATACCTGAGGAATCAGATTACCCTTCCCTCCGAGAAACGTGCGGTTAATAATCGCCGTTGGATACCAGCCAATCACGCATCGGCGGAAGACCTGTTGCCGACTGAATTCGCGGATGCAGAATGGATTCCTGTTGATGAGTTGGAGCTGATTGGAGAGCTCAAAAATCCTCCGCGTGTCTGATGCGGAGGATTATACGCTTTTGCCGGATTTTGAATTATTGTGCCCACTCAAAAACGTCCGGTGGCATTTCAAAATTAAGGTCCCAAATGAATTTGACCGGTTTGTTGCCTTCGTGAGCTCTGTAAGTCATGGGACCAAGAAAGATGAAACTTCTGGGAGCCCCTTCCGCTGTTTTTTTAGACTCTTGGAGAAAGAGAAGCGGAATTTTCTTTCCCGAGACAAAGTCTCTGCATTGTGTCATGGTTTGGGTTATCCGGCTTTGGCTTTCCCAATGGAAGCGTGAAGGCGAAATGGCGTAGTCATTGTACATGGTATGGGCAGAGAACTGGGACTCTAGTTTCTTCCGTGTCACGAAAAGTGCGGTAAAATGATCCTCGTGGAGGGAGTCTAGCAAACCTTGCTGGGGAAGATATCCGTTCCCACCCATTGCACGGCAGATCTGTTTGCGGCTATAACGGCAATGGAGGTGTAATCCATGATAGGGGGTAAAACCTTGAACTGGTCGTCGAGGCAGTATGTTTTGGCGCATCCAATCGATAAGTTCAAGCAGGTCATTACGGAGTCCCGGTTTGTCGTAAATTTCCTTCCAGAAATTTTCTGTGTCTGTGATCTTTGCTGTACGATTATAGGCGGAAATGAGATCAAAGCGACGTCCTATTTCTTGTTCAGTGGTAGCGCTAGTGTAGTGGGGAGGTTGGAGCATTTCTGACCACTGACGCAGAGCTGTAATGTCGTCATTTTCCATGACTCGAAGCAGAAAGTCGGACGGATCGTCAATGGCTCGATCGTCCACTGACTCTCCCAGTGTAACCATTGCTGTGTAGTTAGGTGCAATGCTGTTTTTATAGAGATCTTTTGGGGTGTCTAGATTAAATGCGTTAAGTAACTCATTCGTTGGGACCGCGCGACCCGCATTCTTGATGAAGGTCTTGACCTCGTTGATAAATCTTTGACCGCGAAGGTGAGCAATGTAGGCGTTCAGATTTTTAAGGATTACCTCTTGTGCACCTTGTTCCAATTTAACGGAACATCCTTGCGGCAGAAAAGGCATCCCATGCTCAACTTGCTCGCGTATCCCAGCAGCTGTAGCGTGTTGGGTCGTAAGCACGTTGAAGCGCTTTGCACCATTGAAGCGTTCGTTTTGGGGAGCAACGAAGTCCAAGACCAGCAGTCGCTCTTTACCCTCATGTTTACGCAATCCACGTCCGAGTTGTTGAGTAAAAATTGTCGCACTGTCAGTGGGGCGAAGGAGCAGAAGGGTGTCGATACAGGGGATGTCGACACCTTCATTGAAGAGATCCGCGACAAAAATAACGTTGATGCGTCTGTCTGCCTCAAGTTGTGTGAATCGGCTGACAATGTCCTTACGTCGTGTCTGGTCGTCTTCGCCGGAAAGAACTTCGGCCGGAAGCCCCTGCAAATTGAACTTATCTGCCATCAAACGCGCATGTTGAAGTCCCGCACAAAATCCAATGGCTCGGATTTGTTTTGGATCGTTGACATGATCAAGGAGTTCGTTATAAACGTTCTCGGCCAGAGCGCGATTTCCGGATAAAATCTTTTGGACAGCGTTCTCGGCTTCGCCTCGGTGTTCCCAGCGTACAGCAGAGAAGTCGCTTGTCGTATCTTCTAGCGCAAAATAGTCAAACGGAACAAGGTAGTTGTTGTTGATAGCATCGCAAAGAGAAATCTCATTTGTGATCTTACCATCGAAAAAGTCACGAATATCTTTTCCATCCTCGCGCTCAGGCGTTGCAGTGAGCCCAAGCAAGTCGGTCTTACCGCTCTCTATTGCCTCAGCATAATAGTTGAGAATGTCGACGTAGCTGGCAGCTTGAATATGATGGCATTCATCGACAACAATAGTGCTAAAGTAGTCTTTCTCGAATTGATCACGGACACGGTTCTTCCATGTTTGAGGCGTACAGAAGAGATGTCGCGTGTCGTTTATTGTTTCACCTAATACGATATCTCCAAAGGAAGTGTCGCGAATAACATGACGATAGGTGTGCAACGCTTGTGCCAGAATATCTCTCCGGTGAACAATGAATAGCAGAGTAGGGAGGTTTTGAGTTGTACGACAAAGCGTACGGTAGTCAAAGGCCGCTACCATCGTCTTGCCGGTTCCTGTCGCCGCTACAATCAGATGACGGTGTTTTCCATTGGCTCGTTCGCGGGCGATAGCGTCAAGGGCAATCTCTTGATAGTGATGGGGTTCGAGCGTAAAGTAGGGGAGTTCGCCGGACAGTGGGGATGATTTAGCACTTTTGGCTGCCTCTAATGCGTCCTTAAGACGAGGAAGGTCCGCTTTCGTCAGTCGCTCAAACCGTTTGTCGTCGTCCCAGCTTTGTAAGAAGGCATAACGGGCGCGATCCCACAAATGCGGCATTGTCGATTCTGTCAGCTTAACAGTCCATTCAAGTCCGACGGACATTGCCGGCGAAGAGAGGTTCGCCGAACCAATGTAAGCGGTGGAAAAACCTGTCTCACGGTAGAAAAGGTAAGCCTTAGCATGATGCCGGGTGTCATGATTGTCGTAGGCTACGCGAATCTCGGTGTTGGGGAGTTGAAGAAGTTTCTCAAGTGCCTTAAAGTCAGACGCCCCTGTGTAGGTGGTTGTCGCAATTCTGAGACGTGGACCTCCATCGGGGGCAGGGATTGCGCAAAACTTTTGGAGTTCCGAGTAGAAGCGGTTGACAGCACTCAGTTTGATAAAGGAGACCAGCCAGTCTGCACGGTCACAGCCCTGAAGTTCCTCTAATAGTTGGGAACCGAGTTGCGGCGTGTAGTTGTCTGGAATGATAATCGCGGGTTCGTAAATGTCCGATGTCGGTCGTGGTTTGGGTTTTGCTATCGCGTAGTCTTTGACCTCTAAAAGAACGCTTGGTTCAACTGGAAGGGCGTTCTTAACAGCCTGCGAAAAGGCCGGAGATTGAAAAACCTTGTTGATTGTATCAATGAGGAATGCAGAGTCGTTTGCATGTTGCCGATTTTCTTTTTGGACGGCATCCCATTGATCTTCAAGCACCTCTTTTACGGCTGAAGCAACCTGCGTAGATAGCAGCTCGATGAGCGCCTCTTTGTCGCATTTACCCCTTTCTACCCGTGTGGTAAGGCTTTGCCGTGCTATGGCCGCCTGAACGCCTTGGGTCATGAGCAAATAATAAAGGCCGGTCTTCAAGTCTTCCATCTGTGTCTCCTATGCCGGCAATCATAACTGAAAAAGAGAGGTCTTGCAGCATATTTTTAATGACACGTGGTGTCTTTTATGTATGTAGCGTATTTATGTTGTTATGGAAACAGAGGCCCCTCCAATTTGCGCTGAACACCAAAGAAACCGTATAATGAAGACGTATGAAACGTACGAGATTTTTTGTTGTTGTGTTGCTGGGGATGCTCTTTTTCTCGGGGTGTTTCGTGAATCATTACGAGAAGAATTATATTCCTCACGAAAGTGATCTCGCACAGCAATTTCCTGAGAATCGCCGGGGCGATGTTGAGCTAGCCGTGGTGACGACGGAAAACGGGGTCATGCAGTGCATCGAGGCCGGTTATATTCCTCTGGGTACGGCTTCGTTTTCGGAAATGCATTGTCCGTGGTATTTCGCCATCGAACAGGCTGAAGATGTCGGAGCCGATCTTGTTCTGCTTGAGGAACGGTATAGCCATACGGTGAAGCGTCCCTCAGTTATCTTCCTGCCTTCTTACCATACCACTTATATTTCTGGATCTGTTAATGCTTCCGCTTACGGGACGTATGGTTTTGGGAGTGCCTATGGTACGTACTCGGGGACTTCTACGACGACCACGATTAATGCTCAGGTGGTTGAAGTTTCCGTGAAGATATTTCAGCAAGACGCACTCTTCCTCAGAAAAATCGACACAGACTCTTTCTATGGAGCTCTTTTTGACGTTCCGCAGCGACTTCCGGATGAGCCCATCGATAAGCGTATCACCGTCTCGATTTTTGCAGTCGTAAAAGGGAGTCGGGCTGCAAAAGCAGGGGTAAAGCGCGGACAGCGCGTTGTCGGAATCAATGGGGTTCCAATAACAACTTACAAGAGCATTGAACCCTTTCTGAAGGATCTGAAATCAATTCGTTCGATTGAGGTTGCAAAGTGATGAAGCACTTATATCTGTTGCTGTTTGTACTGCCGTTTTTAGGTGGATGTGTGATGTACGACTGTGGCTATACCGCTAATGCGTCCATTCGGGAACACGAGGTCAGCCCGCGTCAAAAGGTGCCTGTTACGTTCTCGGTTGAATTGGTTGACTACTGGAATATCCACATCCCGATTAACTCATTTTGGGCTCCCAGTAGACATGAATTAAGCCAAAAGGTAAAGGATGCCTTGGAGGAAACGGGATTGTTTTCGACAATCAAGGAGGTCCCGTCAAAGACTCCGGGGAGATATCATTTCGCGTTTCAATTCAATGCGCGTGGCAGTGATGACAGAGATTCTTTCGGCGCCGGGATTCTTGCAGGAATGACTTTCTTTCTTGTTCCTGCCTGGGAGGATGCAGGATTTGACGGGTCTGTTGTTGTTTCTTTGCGAAAACGGGCTGTTTTCTCAAGGGGGGCCGCCGAAAAACAAAAATGCTTTGGTTGGTTGCCCTTGGCGCCGCTCGGCATATTCGCAAATGGTGCCGTCGCCTGGCATTTCACGGAAAAAGGAGTAATCAACCATCTTGTAAACAGCGTGGCAGCCTATCACCACGAGACGTACTGCAAGTAAGTCCGATGTGGTGTGGCCGAAAGAGAACTGCGCAAGAGGGCTTTCCAGGCCCCGAGCAGACGAACGGCGGGGTTTTCCGGATTCATGATCGGTTCTCCTTGGTTTGGTGGGTGGGTTAGCGGGTAGCCTCCTCGGCGGTGAGGGGGCGCACCCCATCTTTCGTGCGGCGGCCTCGACCCTTTTGCTCTGACGCTTGCCGTGCAGGACACGGCTGATGTGGCTCTTGTCCACGCCGAGCTTGGCGGCGAGCGGAGCGTTGCAAGTCATTTTGACACGGATTCTCGGATTTTCTCATTGTGGTTCTCCCGGGCTGATAGGCCATTAAAAATGCGGCGCGGATAGTCGCGAATACACTGGGTCAGTCTGTCGAGTTTCTCTTGTAGGCACCATCATTCAGTGCTCGACGGATTGTCCTCTCGCTACAATCGAAGAACAATGCGATATCCTTCAGGTGCTT
>CALXSH010000031.1 GCA_944391065.1 uncultured Kiritimatiellota bacterium
CTAAAACGGAGAACGCCGCATGAAAATACTCTCGGTCATCCCTTGGCACCTGCGCGAACAGCTTGACATTTCACCTCACGTTACGACTAATTCAGGGGCGACTCCTTAGTCAACAGCGCTCTAGTCCAACAAAGGAAGTGCGAGGGTATCATCGCCACGTATCGCAACGCAATTCAAGATAAGACAGACAACCTCTACAATCCAATAGACCAGTCCCCTCTTGGACTGGAGGCCGCACTAATTGAGCTTAACAGCCTAATCGCCCAGTTGAACAGTGCCAGACAAGATGCAATAAATGCGCAGAACGAAGCCGCCCAATTACGTCGCGACCTCTTGCTCCTCAACAGAAAGATGGCTGCATATGAAATCAGCGACAATCTCCGTAAATACAAGCAGGCAGCTGCCAATAAAAATGCGGCAGAACGACTTGTTAGCGAGAAATTCCAGCGGGTGGCGGGTCTTAAAGCAAAATTGGAAAGTCTAAGACAACAACAGGCCAGCATCAAAATCGCCGCAGATACCATAAACGCCGGTCTGAAGTACATCTTCTTCGACAACAAGCGGCTCTCATTGGCGCCTCAGGACGGGAAGTATTGCTTGAAATCCAACGGCAGAAACGTCAATCCTAAGGACATCTCAGTCGGCGAACGCAACGCTCTTGCGCTATGCTATTTCTTTACCCATATCTTTGCAAGACAAGATGTCGACACACGCTACAAACAGGATATTCTGTTGGTTATCGACGACCCAGTATCCAGCTTCGATTTTGACAACAGAGTCGGTGTGACCTCATTCCTGAACTATCAGATTCAGCGAGTTGCCGAAGGAAATCCTGACAGTAAGCTTATACTTCTTACCCACGACCTGACAACCGCATATGATTTACATAAAAGCGCAAAACGATTTGCTCGGTACTATCGCCGGGTTAACGATGGCATTCGCTTTGACATTAGACTTCTAAAACTTGTTCGGTATACGGTAGAGCCTTTGGACGAAGTCGAGCAAAACGAATACACTGAACTTTTGGACACCACTTATCGTTATGCCAGTTCAAATGATACGCACGACGAACTAACAATTGGCAACGTCGTACGTCGTCTACTGGAGGCCTTTTCCACCTTTAACTACAAATGTGGATTTGAAGATATAGCGTATGAGCCAACCGCTAGGACGAGACTCAATGGGCACTCAGCATATTTTCAAAGTCGGCTTCACCGTATTGTTCTCCATGGAGAAAGTCACTCGGAAGTACACGTAAGGGGACTAATAGATGACCTGGAATTCCGCACCTGCTTGGAGCCCCATGAGAAAAGACTAACCTGCAGAGACATCCTGTGCCTCCTGTACCTCCTGAATCCGGATCACGTGAAGACACACTTGAAGGACGACAGACGGGATGAGGCTATCCATGCCATTGAGGCGTGGATAGGAGACCTTCCCGTGGTCTCCCCCGATGCTTCAACCACCACTGACACAGCCAATCATCAGGGACAACCATCCCAGCCTGCCACAACGTGACAGACTGGGATGGTAGGCAACGTTTTCTCACTAAGAAGGTCCGCCGCCTCAGGTGAGGCGGCGGGAGAGGATGGCATCAGCGGATGCTTTCCTTGCGGACGCCCTTGAAAGGCGTGCCGTCCTGTTTGCAATCCATGAAGCGGCCGATCGCAGTGTCGCGCTTAGTCCAGTTTCCGGTTACGGGGTTGTAGGACTGCGTGCGATACCGCATAGCGCCATTGCGATGATTGTCACCGATGGGAGCGTTCTTAGCCATATTTGCCACATCCTTTCCGCCCTCACAGGTGTGGAGCCCGTGGAACAGCGCCATCATACACCCCAAAATGCTGAAGGCCGGTACAAACAAGACGCCATGCGTATCGTTTGACCGGATTGCCGCAATGCCCATCCCCTTGCAGATGGCGATGGGGCGATGGATGGGTGCCCACCGAGGCTGGCGCGTAGCCAAAAGACGAGGCGCGCGGACACCGTGCGCCTCTACCCTTTTGGGCAGGCCGCATCGGGAGAGGCGGTGGGGATGTGCTATGATGGCGCCAGTTTTTTAATCCATGCCGTGCCGCAATGGCGGGCGGCGAGTCCGGCGGCGGTGTCGTGAGATGCCGCCGTTGCTTTTGAGGATGCCCAGAGGGTGACGGAGGGCAGACCGCGTCCGCATTGCCGAGCAGACAGGGTCTGGGATGCGAAATGGGCCAGGTTGCGGCGATCTTACTGCGGACATGTACGCGTTTTGAAGCATCTTTGAGCCAGATTCTGCGAAAATCTTGCACAATCCGGCACGCTATAGTACTATGCTGAGGCGTAAGGAGGGCGAGGTACGATGCTGATTCATTTCTCTTTTGACAACTGGGCCTGCTTCGACAAACGCGTTGATTTCTCGATGGTAGCATCGAAGGAGCGGCGTCAGAACGAGACGTTGGCGAAGTTCGGAAGGGCGAGGATTCTGCCTGTAGCGGCGCTGTACGGCGGGAACGCGGCGGGGAAGACGTCTTTTGTGAAGGCGTTGACGTTCGCGCAGGATTTTGTCATCCGCGATCCGGGCGCTTCGGGCATTATCCGGGTGCGCCCGTGTCGGTATTCGAAGGACGCGGAGACCGCGCCTTCGACGTTCCGCTTTCTCATTCTTGCCGACGAACGGCTCTATCAGTTTGAGTTCGGGGTCACGGCGACGGAGGTCGTCCGGGAGTCACTCAGCGCGCTAAACGGTCGCGGACAGGTGACCGATACGCTGTACTCGCGGGAACGTGAGCAGATACAGATTTCGGGAAAGGCGTCCGAGCAGATGCGTCTGACGGTTGGGGCGATGGTCCCGCACCGTCTCTTCCTCTCCGTCGCGGCGCAGCTGAACGCACAGGATGTGCGGCCGGTCTTTGATTGGTTTCTGAGGCGATTGCTGATTCTGACGCCGGAAATGTTTTGGACGCGGCTGGAGACACTTTTCTCCGGACGGGTCGGAGAAAAGACGGAGGCCTTCCTGAACCGATTTGCCGCAGGGACGAAGACGCTTGTCACCACACCCATCGCGCAGGATAAGCTACCTTTCAGCGAGGCGGACGCCGAGCGGTTTCTCCGGCTTATCGGCAGAGAGGGCACGCTGCTGGTACACCATGGCCGGGAGCGGTATGAGCTGTCCCGCGATCCGAAGACAAACTGTCTCGCCGCGAAGCAAATCCAATTCGAGCATGAGTTGCTTGACGGACGCAGAGAGACCATTCCGATGGATTGGGAGTCTGACGGGACGCTGCGGATGCTGGATCTGATTCCGGCGCTGCAACTGCTGGAGACGGAGAAGATGACGATTGTGGTGGACGAGCTGGAGAGGAGTCTTCATCCGCATGTCTGCCGAGCCATGGTGGAGGATTTTCTGGATGGGTGCGGGCCGGAGGGACGGTCTCAGCTCATCTTCACGACGCACAATATGCAGCTCATCGGCGATAAGACCTTGCGCAAGGATGAGTATTGGATTGTCGACCGGAGGAGCGCTGAGGGCTCCGCGGTCTATTCGTTCAGTGATTTCAAGGAGTCCCGCAGCGATTCGGATCTGTTGCAGGCTTACAATACCGGGCGCATGGGGGGCATCCCGAAAGGATTTTGAGTATGGGTAAACCGTCAGAACTCTTCACACGCCCCACACCGACCCGTTCCTATAAGCGGATATTCCTGATTTCCACGGAAGGCGGGAGGACCGAGCCTGGCTATTTCAGTCGGCTTCAAAACATCATTGGATACGGGAAAACCGAACTCAAGGTTCTTCGCAACACCAATCTTTCAGACCCACAGAAGGTACGGAAGCGCCTCCTCGATGCAATGAATAGGACCAGCCTCCGTCCGGGCGACGCCTGCTGGTGTGTGATTGACCGCGATCAGTGGCCGCAAGATGTTATTGACGAGCTTATCCGGTGGGCCTCCGGAGAGACTCCGTCCGGACTTTCTTACGGGTTGGCTCTCAGCGCGCCAAAGTTCGAACTCTGGCTCTTGGCACACTTTGAGGATATGGTAAACAATGAACATACAGGGGCCGGCGCCGTTGTCCAAGAGCTCCAGCGCCACCTTCCGGATTACGATAAAACCATCACCCGGTGGAAGCTATCGGAGGAGGATATCCGCAAAGCCATTCAACGCTGCAGAGACGCGTTCGGCGACGGCATCCCCAACGATGTCGGGACGACTATGCACTGTCTGGCCGAGGCGATTCTCGAGAGCGTTAATCGCTGATGGTCTCATCTGTATGCCTTGCCATAATATCGGCACGAGCTAACGAAAGACTATGGTTCCGTGAATATGCTCAGGAAAGTGATGCGGGCCTTTGCGCCAATCCGGATGGCTCGGTATCAGAACTATTGGCGGCATGAGCAGTTCACACCTCCTCCCGCGACCAAGACCATCTCCCCCGTCAATGCCATCCCGGCGGACAGTGATGTCACGCTTGCCGGCGGCATTGAAATGAGGGAGGAGAACATCGATGCTCTCAGGGACGAGATTGCCAAGCATAAATTCGGGAAGCGCTTCGGACTTTAAGCGCGCCAAAGGTTTATCTTGGCACTAACTTGGTACTAACTCTGAACTTACCAAGGCAGACGGAGGCGGCAGGGGCGGGCCGATCGTGTGCCAGTATGCTTTAAACTCAGTCACCGCATGCTTCGGCGATGATTCCGCTACGCATGACGCGGAATCGCGCCTGCGCTTGGACCTGATGATGCGTGTGCCAGTAGAACGGCGGGGGTTTCACGCGAGGGACGCTAGGGAGTCGCCGATGCTTCTGTCGCATGCGCTACCGAATCACGGCGGATCCTACGGATGGGCGTGTGCCAGTAGGACGGGGTGCGCTGCGCGGTGAGAGCGGACAAGCAGCGGACGGTGACCGTAAGGCGGATCAGGGCGGTGCCGGGGCGGGCGACACGGCCGGAGCGATTATGTCTGCGGGCGGAAGTCGCGGAGGTGGCCGAGGATGGCGAGGAGGCCGCGGAGGGCGGGGGGGAGTTCGCGGAGGGGATGGAGGAGGATGCGGAGGAGGCGGCGGAGGAGGACGGGGGGCTGGAGGAAGCCGCGGTAGGTGTAGGTGATGAGGCGGCGGATGTCGGTTTCGGTGAGGGGGGCGCGCATGACGGGGGCGCGCATATCGTAGCGGTCCCAGTCGCGGGTGAGGAGGAGGCCGGAGCGGTCGAGTTCTTTGAAGAGGGGGGTGCCGGGGTATGGGACGAGCCAAGTGGCCTGGAGGGTGGCAGCGCAGCCGCGGCGGAGGAGGGTCCGGCCGAGGTCGGCGGTGCGGCGGGCGGCGGGGAGGTCTTCCCAAGGATAGCCGAACATGAGGGTGACGTGGACGTCGAGGCCGGCGCGGGCGGCGGCGCGGGTGTCGGTGAGGATGCGGTCGACGGAGATGCCTTTATTGAGGCGGTCGAGGGTGGATTGGTTGGCGGATTCGGCGCCGAAGAGGACGAGGCGGAAGCCGGCGCGGCGCATGAGACGGAAGTCCTCCTCCGAGAGGGCGCCGAAGCGTTGGTTGCAATCGATTCGGACGCGACGGCTGTAACCGCGGGCGATCATGCCCTGGCAGAAGGCGCGGAGCCAGGGGCCGGTGGGGAAGGAGCCGGTGTCGTCCATGATTTCGCGGGCGCCGAGGTCAATGAGGGCGCCGATTTCGTCGAGGAGGGCTTCGGGGGGGCGGACGCGGAAGCGGGGGTAGAGGCCGGTCCAGGAGCAGAAGGAGCATTTGCCGTACCAGCAGTCGCGGCCGGCCATGACGTAGGCGCCGGGGCGGCGGGAGAAGTTGCCATTGCGGTAGGCGTAGTCGCGCCAGCGGGTGAGGGCGCGGTCGATGGGGGGAACGGCGCGGAGGTCCCAGGCGGAGGTGTCTTCGCCGGCGAGGGCGAGGAGGGCGCGGTCGTAGTCGCCATGGGTGAGGATGACGGTGCCTTCGGGAGCGGCGGCGCGGCATTCGTCGGGGAGGGCGGCGGCGTGGTCGCCTCCGAGGACGAGGCGGCAGTCGGGAAGGAGGGCCCTGACCTTATGGAGCCAGGCGAGGTGGAAGCGGACGACGGGCGTTTTGGTTTCGAGGAAGAGGAGGTCGGGGCGCCAGGCGGCGACGCTCCCGATGTACGCTTCGGGGTCCTGGACGCGGGCGATGCCGTCGGCCCAGAGGACGTCGTGGCCGGCGAGGCTGAGCTGGGTGGCGGCCTGGGCGGGGACGACGGGGAAGATGACAGCGTGGCGGCCGAACCATTGGAATTGGCGGTTCTGGGAGAGGAGGGGGGTGCCTTTGGGGGAGGGTATGGGGGGATAGCAGAGGGCGACGCGCATGGAGGAGGGGAGGGTCAGTGGAAGCGGACTTCGACCTCTTTGAAGTAGCGGGACCGGAGGAGTTCGGCCATGGTGCCGACGATATTGCGGCGGATGTCGAGGGCGACGGGGAGATTGGGGTCCTGGTGGGCGGGATTGATGGCGGTGCCGACGTCCATGAGGATGCGGTCGGAGGCCAGCAGGAGGTCACGCATGCGGGTGGCGGGGTTGACGCGGACGTCGGGGCCGGGATTGCGGAGGAGATCGATGACTTTGGAGAGGGTAACGCAGCCTTCGGTGACGAGGTCGATGCCGGGCATTTCGCTGGCGGCGGGGACTTCGGGGTCGAGGAAGTCGAGGGGCGTGTCGATGGGACGGCCGAGCTCGCGGGCGACAAGGTCGGCGGTGGAGCCGCCGGAGACGATGGTGCGGACGCCGGGACGGGTGAGGAGGGCGGCAAAGGCGGCGTCCTGGGAGCGGTCGAAGGGACAGCCGGTGACGAGCTGGGTGACGCGGGGACGCCGGTAGTGGAGCATGGCGGCGGTGGTGTCGTCGCCGGCGCGGCCGCCGTCGAGGCGGGTGGCGCGGTCGGCGGCGCCTTTGCAGAGGACGTGGGCGTCAATCTCCGGCGCGATGCGGATGGCTTCGCGGAGCCAGGGGACGACGGCTTCGAGGCCCTGGCCGAAGGGTGTGGCGGGGGCGCCGAGGCCGGCTTGGGTGATGCCATCGGAACAGAAGAAGAGGCGGTCACCTTCGTGCATCTCCAACGTCGCATAGGTGAGGGTGCGGCCTTCCCAACGGGGGAAGGTGAGGGGGGTGCGTTCGATAGGGAGGACGTCGGTGCCGCGGAGGAGGACGGCGGGGGGATTCTCATATTCGATGAGGCGGACGCGGCCGTCGGGGCGGGCACGGACCATGGTGAAGGTCGAATAGGAGATATGGCGGTCGGGGCAGATGGGGAGGGCGTCCATGATCATGCGGGCGGCGCGGCGGAGGCCGACGTCGGCGCGCATGTAGGCGAGAGCCATGGTGGCGGTGAGGGAGGAACAGACGTTGGCCTGCTGGCCGCTGCCGAGACCGTCGGTAAGGACGGCGGTGACCGTGCCGTCGGGTTGGCGCTCGCTGAGGAAGATGTCACCGCTGCAGACTTTGCGGAATTTGTAGCGATTGAAGTAGTCGACCTCGATGAAGGTGGGGAGCCCCCCCTGCCCCGCGGCGTCGGAGGCGGCGGGGACGGAGGTTTCGGGGGCGGAAACGGAGGGGGTGTCGCTCATGGTGGGCCTCCGCGGTCAGATGGTGTCATCGTCGTGGTCGAGAGGGGCGAACATCTGGACGGCCGAGTCGAGGATGAGTTCGCTCTCGGCGGCGTTGCGGCCGAGCATGAAGGCGATTTCCTGAACGGTCTTGGAGGTGTTGGTAACGACGGTGCGGGCCTTTTCGATAAGGGCCTGGCGCTTGCGTTCGCTCTCGGTGACGTCGAGGATGAGGGCGCCGACGGTTTCGTGGAGGTCGACGGTGAAGACGGTCAGCGAGTAGAGGCGGTCACCGATGCCGACGGTGCGGCGGACGGTTTCCTCACCGGTCTCGAGGGTTTTGCGGAAGAGCTGGGGATAGGGCACGATGCGCTCGAGATCGGCGTCGCGGAGGCCGGGTTTGGCGTCGTAGGCCATGCGGGTGGCGTCGCCCATGAGTTCGGCGAAACGCTGGTTGCACTCGATGATTTTGAGATTTCGGTCGGCAACGACGAGGCCGTAGGGAAGGGCTTTGTCGATGGCGGAGGACTGTTTGAGGGCGATCTGGCGCATGCGGGAGACGCACATCTGGGGTTCGGCAAAGCCGGCGAGGATGGCACGGGCAAGGTCGCGGCAGGAGTCGTAACCGCAGCCGGCGCAGTTGAGCTCGTCCTCCCTGCGGAACTTGCCGAGGCGGTTGAGGGTGGCGCGGATGTCGTCCTCGGAGAAGTCTCGGGCGGCGCCGGGGAGGGGCCTGAAGTGGCGGTCGACATTGGGGATGCGCTCGGGGTCGTCAGGCGCCGTGCGCCGGGCGTGGCGGATGACGTCGAGGCGGCCGCCGGCGGCACAGCGGACGCGGGTCTTGGGGCCGCAGACGCAGCCGCCCGGGCAGGCGAGGGCTTCGATGAAGACGGGCTCTTCGAGGGTTTTGGGGTCAAGGCTCTCGAGCATGGTCTGGATGGCTTTGACGCCGGTGAGGACCATGGGCTGGAAGTCGGCGTCGGGGGCGTAACGGCGGAAGTTGCGCTCGACGGAACGGACCATGCCGCCCTCAATAGGATAGTAAGCGCCGTCACCGGGGAGGCTGTAGGCGGGGTCGGGGTCGAGGCGTTCGGGGTGGTCGACGCCGGCCATGACCATCCACCGGCGGAGTTCCTCAAAGGTGAGGGCGGTGTGGAGGAGGGCGGCGTCGGCGTCGCTTTCATGTTTCTTGCCGACGCAGGGACCGACGAAGACGATGGGGGCCTCGGGGTCGGTCCCGCGGATGGCCTTGCAGTGGGCCAGGACGGGGGAGTCGACGGGGGTCAGATAAGAGGTGAAGCGCGGATAGTAGCGGCGGATGAGGCGGACGACGACGGGGCAGGCCGTGGAAATCTGGAGGCGGTGGGTGCCGGAGAGGGCCATGATCTCGGCGACGCGGCGCGAGACGATGTTGGCGCCGCGGGCGGTCTCCTCCATACGGGCGAAGCCGAGCTTTTTGAGGGCGGCAGAGAGTTGGGCGCCGGAGACGCCGGGGAATTCGGAGGCCCAACTGGGGGCGACGGAGACGATGGTGTCGGGCCGGGCGGCGACGAGGTTGCGGACGGTCTGGAGGTCGTCGCGGACCATCTTGGCCTTGTTGGGGCAGGTCTCGACGCAGGTGCCGCAGAAGATGCAGTCGTCTGGAGAGACGACGGCATGATCGTTTTCGACACGGATGGCTTTGACGGGGCAGCGGCGGACGCACTTGTAGCAGTCGCGGCATTGGGCGTTGACGGAATAAACCGGGGCAAGATTGTCCATGGGTGGGGCCTCCGTGGGCTGTGGGCGTGTGGGAGCGGTCAGGCGCGGGTGTCTTCGGCGAAGGCGGCCTCGAGGAGGGGACCGACCGATTCGGGGGTAACGTCGCTATGGCAGGTGCCGTCAATCCAGATGTTGGGGCCGACGGCGCATTTGCTGCCGCAGCGGCAGCCTTTGAGCTGGACGTCGGCGTCACGTCCGTGGGCGGCGAGCCAGGCACGGATGGCATCGAGGTTGCGGCGGTTGCCGCGGGAGAAGCAGGAACTTCCCATGCATACGGTTATCTTGACCATCATCTTTCCTCCGTCGGAGAGAGTATAGCACAGAGCGCTGTGGGCGCGCTGAATGCAGGAGATCCGCACGGCGCGCCCCCGGCGGACGCGGGGGACGCTATAGAATGGTGCCGGGGTGGCAGGCGCGGTGCAGGCGTGCGGAGCGCAGCCCAAGGCGGATAATCTGCCGAAGCGCGGGGACAGTAAAAAAAATTTCATTTCGGGGGTTCACAACGAAAAGTTTTTTGCTATACTGTGGCCCATCATCATTATTCATTCCTTTCACGGCCGTTCTCCATAGGGGGCGGCCGTGTTTTTTTGGCGCGCAGGGGCGGTCCTGCCGACGGGAGAGAGGGGACGGAGGGAGCGCTGAGGGGGGGTGCTTTTCGCTTGGGGCGGGCGGTGTTATACTGACGATATGAAAGGTTTTTCCATAATTTTGTCTCTTTTCGCGGCGGCCCTGCTGAACGCGGGTGAACTGCAGGTCTCGCTGGAGCCCGGAGAAATTTGGCTGGGCGACACCTTCGAAATGCGGGTATCATTGGACGGAGAAGTCCTGAGGGACGTGGCATACACCTTCTCGCAACCGGCGGATACGCTGTCGCGGGGGACATCCGTCAGCAGCATCAACGGAGCCGTGTCGGCCTTCGTGACGATGGCCGTCCGCCCGACGGCCATCGGCGAATGCCGTCTGGAATCGCTGACGGCACAGACCCGCTCAGGCAAGACGCTGACGTATGTCGGCCACCCTGCGGTGACGGTCAAGGCACTTGAGCCGGACCCCGCACTGGGGCTCTCCTTCACCTGCGAACCCGAGACGCTCATGCCCGGGGACCGTTTTACCCTGAAGCTGACGCTGCGGGCACCGGGCCTGCCCAATCGGGGCGAGATTCTCTCGCCCTTTCTCGAGCAGGACTTCTTCCGCGGTCTGACGGCGCGTCCGCCGCAGCTTACCTATGCCCGGGGTCTGCCCGAGGACGGGCCGGTCGAATTGACCTCCTCCCCGCAATGGCAGCCGATGGGCGTGGACGGGACGGACGTCATCTGGACCATGACGACCGAGGGGCGCGCCCGCCGTGCCGGCGAGGTGACCCTGCCGGCCCCCGTGCTGCGTGACACCCGCTATACGCTGCAGGAAGGCTCCCTGCGTCCGATCCGCTGCGCGGCCCTGGGCACGCCCCTGACGCTGAAGGTCAGCGACCCGCCGCTGGAAGGCCGGCCGACCGGCTATGTCGGCGCCATTGCCACCCGCCTGGAGGCCGAAGCCACACCCGACACCCTCAATGCCGGCGTGGGCGATCCAATCAAACTGACGGTCACGCTGCGAACCGACTGCGAACCGACGCTGCTGCGCGCGCCCACGCTGCCGGACCTGAAGGGCTTCCGCCTCTACGGGGAACCGGTCCGCGAGAGTCTGGAAGGCGGGAGCCAATGGCACTACACGCTGCGGCCGGACGAGGCGGGGCTGCTGGAGATCCCGCCGATTCCGCTGGCGTGGTACGACCGGGCGGCGGGGCAATACGCCACCGTCACGACGCCGGCCGTTCCGATCCGCGTACGGCCCTCGGCCCGTCTCGTGCTCCTCGACGCGTCGGGCGTCTCCCTACTCTCGGCCCTGCCGCCACCGCTGCGGCTTGATTCCGGCCCACCCTTTTCCCTTATCCCCCACCGCGCCGCAATCTGGGTGCTGACCGTCGGCTTCGGTGCACTGCTGCTGCGGCTCCTCTTCCGGCCGCTCGTCCGCTTCGGGCGTCGGATCGGCTCCTGCCTGAGGCGGAGTCCCGCGCAACGGGCCGCGGCGACGTTGGACCGCACCCGCGATCCGGCGGAGGCGCTGGCGGCGGTTCGGACAGCGCTCAGGCGCCCCTCGCTTACGGCGGGGGCGCTGCGCGCCGAAACCGCATCCGACGAATCGCTCACCGCGGCTGCGGAGGCCTTCGCGGCGCTCGAACACGCCGCGTACACCGACGGCCGCGACAATCCGGAAGCGCGCGCGACGCTGCGCCGCCTTCTCCCCGCCCTGATCAAGCGGCTCCTGCCCCTCCTCCTCATCCTGCTTCTCCCCGACCCCGCATCGGCCGCGCCGGCGCGTGCGGCGGATGACTTCGTCCGCGGGCGCGCCACGGCGGTGAGCTGCACGGCGGTCACGCCGGCGGATTACGCCGACGCCGCCAACCTCTGGCTGCGCCTGCTGAAGGAGGGCGACACGGGCGAGGCGGTCTGGCTGAACGCCGCCTCGTGCGCTTTCTTCGCGCACGACAACGCGGCCGCCGCACACCTGCTGCGCGGGGCCGAACGGCGCTTCGGCCGCTCGGCCGACAGCGAACGCCTCCGCGCGGCCCTGGCCGCGCGCGGGTTGCCGGCGCCGCCGGCCTGGCCGCCTGCCTGGGCGGGCGGATTCGGTGACCGCCTCAGCCTCCTCTGCCTGGCCGCCGGCATCGTGGCGCTGCTCTGGGCCCTGACCGGGCGGCGGTCGCTCCGCGTCAATCTCATGCTGACCGTCCTGCTGTTCATCGCGGCGGGTCTCCTGGCCGCCGAGGCGGCGGCGACGCTCTCGGCGCCGCTGCCGGAGGCGGTTACCGTGCCGGAGGATACCCCATGAAGCGCGCGCTCCCCCACCCCATCCTCTCCTGTTTTCCCTTCCTTTTAACGCTTCTCCTGACGGCCCTGCCGCTGCGGGCGGAACTCCGTTCGGCACGGTGGGAGGTTTCCCCGACGCCGCCGCTCTATGCGGGGCAGACGTGCGAACTGCGCCTCCTCATCGAGACGGCGCCCGAAGAGGAGGTCGCCAGTCTGCTGCTCTCCGCCGGCCCCAAGGACCGGCGACCGGACCACTACGACGCGCGCAAAGAGGCAGACCGCCGCGTCACCGTCTGCACGTGGAACGTCATTGCCGAACCCGACACCGAGACCCTCACCATTCCGGCCGCACGCCTCCGCGCCAGAATCGTCGAAGTCAAGCGGTACGGGTTCCGGGTCGACTATCAGGACCACACCGAGGAAATCACCGTGCCGGCCTTCACATGTGCCGTGGAACCGTTGCCCGGCGACGCGGCAGGTCTGCCGATCGGGGATTTCGCGCTGAGCCTGGCAGCCGTGCCCAGCGATCCCCGGCCCGGCGACGTCATCCGCCTGAGGGCGAAGGCCACCGCCCGAGAGGGCGCGTTGCCGACGGGTCTGACCTTCGCATTGGACGGGGCGCCCGCGGGAGAGGCCAGACCCTTCCGCGTCCTCCGCGCCACGCCGCAGGCGGTTGAGGCCGAGGCCTATTACGCCCTGCCCGACCGTCCCCTGACCGAGACGCTCACGTTGGCGCCGCTGCGGGCCTTCGACCTCACCGTGAGGGCCGCGGCGGACGTCCCCTGCCCGCCCCTCACCCTCGTGATCCGGGAGCGCCAGGAGCCCGCCGACGACAGCCCCGCCAAAGAGGGGGCCCCGCTGCGGTTTGCCCCTGATGACAACGCTCCGGCGGTCGGCGCCCTGGCCGCCGACCGCCGGGTCCTTGAGACGCACGGGGCGTGGTCCCGCCTGGCCGGCGGATGGATCCGCACGGCCGCCCTCAAGGCCGAGCCGCCCGCAACACCCGCTTCCCAGGAGACTCCCTGACCATGCGCTTTGCCAATCCCCTCTGGTTGATTCTGCTGCCGCTTGTGCCCCTGTTGGGCTGGGCGGCCTTTGCCTGGCTCCGCAGCCGTGCGGCGCGGTTGGCCCGGCTCTCCCGTCACGCCGGCGGCACGCCGCCGCGTGCGCGGACACAGACCGTCCTCATCCTGGCGGCTCTCGCGTGCACGCTCGTCGCCCTGGCCGGGCCGCGGTGGGGGAAGGCGCCGGAGACGGCGGTCACCCGCGGGCGCAACCTCATGCTCGTCGTGGACGTCTCGCGCTCCATGCTCGCCCGCGACATCCGGCCCGACCGCCTCGGCCGCGCCAAGGCCGACCTCATCGACCTGATCGACGCGCTCGGCGGTGAACGCGCCGGCGTCCTGGCCTTCCGCGGCAAGGGCGCGCTGATCTGTCCGCTCACCTCCGACGCGGCCTTCCTCCGGCAGGCCATCGAATCGCTCGCACCCGAATCGGCCCCGCCCGGCGAGACTGACATCGCCGACGCGCTGAGCAAGGCGCTGGCGGCTTTCGGCGAATCGGGCGCCTCACACAACGCCATCGTCCTCATCTCCGACGGAGAGGACCTCGCCGGCAAGGCCGCCGAGGTCGCCGCAGAGGCCGGCAAACGGGGCGTGCCCGTCTTTGCCGTCGGCATCGGCTCGCCCGAAGGCGCCTCCATCCCCGACGGCGGCGGCGTCCTGACCCATGACGGGCAGACCGTCCGCACGGCGCTCTCCGAGGAAGCCCTGCGCGCCGTCGCGGAACGCTCCGGCGGCACCTACATTCCCCTGGCGGTCTCCGGCACCGCCGCCACCACCCTGGGCGCCGTTTACCGGCGCTATCTCACCCGCCTTGACGCCGTCGACCGGGAGGAACGCCTCGGAGAAGGGCTCGCGGACCGTTCCGGCCTCTTCAGCCTCCTTGCCGCGATGGCCGCTCTGGCGGCGGCCTGCCTCTCCGTCGGGCGCACGGCCTGCGCGGCGCTTGCCCTCCTGTCGATCCCCGCGGCGCTGACGGCCGCCACGCCGGCGCGCGAAGCCCAGGCACTCTGGAACGAGGGAAAGTACGCCGAGGCCGCGACGCGCTACGCTGAGGCCCGCGCCGGCGCCGAACCGGCCGGAGCCGCCCGCCTGGCCTACAACGAAGCCCTCGCCCGCCAGGCCGCCGGCGACGTGACCAGCGCCCTCGAGACCGTCCGTATCGCCGCGACCGACCCGGACTACGCCGTCCGCGCCGCCGCTCTCGAGGGCCGCCTGCTCCTGGCACGCGCCGCGACGGAGGAGGACCCGGCCGTCCGCCTCGCCACGCGCGAAGAGGCCGTGGCGGCCTTCAACCGCGTCCTGGCCGACAATCCCGACGACACTGCCGCGCGGCGCAACCTCTACCGCGCCCTGGACGGAATGGATCAGCTTCGCCGCGACGTCCGCCGCGAGACCGCCCTGAAGAAGCACGCCAACGCCCAGCTCGGCCAGCTCCTTCCCGAACTCCTCTCCCGCCAACGCGCCCTGACGAAGGCCGTACCCGAGGTCTTCTCCGGTCCCGACCCCGAGCTCCGCATCCTCCAGGCCGACCGCCTGGCCGCCGACGTGACGGCGCTTGCCGACATCTGGTATCCCGTGCTTGACCGCCTCCCGCAGGCCATGCAGGACGAAACCCTCCGTACGACCCTTCAGCAGGGGGCCGTCGCCTCGCGCGACGCGCTCGATGCCGCGGCCGCGGCCTTCGCCGACCTCAACCCCGATCCGCGGACACTCGCCGGGACGGAGCCCTTCATCTACGATTTCTGGAAGACCGTCGCCGACCCGCCCGCGCTCAACGCCGAAGCCATCGCCGTACAGAGCCACGCCATGGCCACGCCGGACCGCCCCTACATGCCGGCGCGTGACGACATTCCCGAGGTCGCCGCCCTGCTCGACCAATTCGGCCACATCTTCCCCGAGTGGACCGAACAGCAGCTCCAGCAGGCTGCGGCAGCCTCCCAGGCCCAGCCGCCTCCTGCCGAGGGCGAGTCAACGACAGAGGGCGCTGCCCCCTCCCAGCCCTCCGAACCTTCCTTCACCGAGGAGGACCGCGACATCATCCTCCGGCTCGTCGAGGAGACCAAGCCCCTCACTGCCCCCTCCGCCGCCAAGGCCAACGCGCAGAAAATCCTCGACAATCTCAAGCTGATCCGCGAACATCTGCCGCGCCAACCCCAAAACCAGCAGAATCCGCAGCAGAACCAACAGCAGCAGAATCAACAGCAGCAACAGGCCCAAGACCAACAGCAGGACGGCCAGCAAGACCGACAGGATCAGCAGTCCGGCCAAGGCCAGGAGAATCAGGACGAGAAGCCCGAGCCCACGCCTGAGGAGAAGCGCGCCGAGGCCGAACGTCAGGACCGCCAGGCCCTCCTCCAAAAGGCTGCCGACCGTTCCCGCGAACACGAAGAGGCCAAGCGCGCCCGCGCGAATCAGTATCTGCCCCCGAATACGCGGGACTGGTAAGAGCGCGGAGCGCGCTGGGACAGCGTGTCACCGGAGGTCACGCATCCGAAGGATGCCTTCCTCCTGAATTTACTGCAGGGCGGATCCACTGGCACGCGGCATCAAAGACGCAGCGTGCCGAAGAGGTCACTCGCGACGAGGGATTCCTGGCCCTGACGGATGGCGGCCCTGTCGCCGGCGCGGGCGTGGAGGGCGACGGCGAAGACAGCGGCGTCTTCGGTGCCGAGGCCACGGGCGAGGAGGCCGGCGACGAGGCCGGTGAGGATGTCGCCGGTGCCGGCGGTGGCCATGCCGGGATTGCCGCTCATGCAGACGTGGAGGCGTCCGCCGGGTTCGGCGACGAGGGTGTTGTGGCCCTTGAGGACGGCAATGGCGTGGTAATCCGCGGCGATGGCGCGGGCCGCGGCGGGGCGGTCGGCCTGGATGTCCTTGGCGGTGACCCCAAGGAGGCGGGCGGCCTCGCCCGGATGGGGAGTGAGGACGGTGCGCAGGGCGGTGCCGTCAGGAATCCAGCCCTCCTCGCGGCGGAGTCTGGCAAGGGCGGTCAGAGCGTCGGCGTCAATGACGGTACGGGGGGACTGCGGATCGGTGACAAGACGTTTCAGCAGCGCGGCACGGGCGGCGTCGGGCACACCCATGCCGGGGCCGATGGCGACGGCATTGTAACGGGCCAGGGCGTCCTCCTCTCCCTCCTTGGGGAGCGGGGGGAGAGAGGCAAAGACGGCTTCGGGGACCCAGACGGCCGCGGCAGCGCGGGAGGCGTCGGGGACGGCGAGGGTGACCAGGCCGCAGCCGGCGCGATAGGCGGCGGCGGCGGAGAGAATCGGGGCGTGGGGATAGGCCTCGCAGCCGCCGACGACAAGGGTGTTGCCGTAGGCGTATTTGTGGGAGTCGAGTCGGCGTTCGGGACGGAGAAAGGCACGGATTTCGGGTTCGGCGATGAGTTCGGCGCCGTCGGGGGCATCAATGTCGGCGGCGTCGAGGAGGTCTGCGGGCAGGCCGATGTCGGCGACCTGGAGGGTGCCGAGCCACACGCGGGCGGCGGGATTGGCGAAACCGATTTTGGGACGGGAGAAGGTCAGGGTCAGGTCGGCGCGGACAGCATCGCCGGGAGCCATGCCGGTATCGGCGTCAAGGCCGGAGGGAACGTCAACCGAGAGGACGGGACAGGTCGGAGCGGTGCGGTTGATCCAGCGGATGGCGGCAGCGACGGAACCGCACGGGACGCCGTTGGCGCCGATGCCAAGGAGGGCATCGATGATGAGGGCGCGGCGGGGGCTGACGGCGGGGTCGGCCCAGGGACTGTCGAGCCAGGCATCGCCGCTGGGCAGGACGACGGCTTCGAGGCCGACGGCATTCATGTCCTTCCACGCCTGGCGGGCGTCGCCGCGCAGGCGGGCGGGAACGACAGTCATCAGGACGGAGACGTCGAAGCCGTCGGTGTGGAGACACCGGGCGGCGACAAAGCCGTCACCGCCGTTGTTGCCGGGGCCGCAGAGCACCACGAAGCGGCTGCAGCCGGAGAGTTCGGCCATGACTTCGGCGGCGCGGGCGACCGAAGCGCCGGCGCGGCACATGGCGGTGTAGGAGGGCAGGTTGCGCTGGGCGAAAGTCGTGGCCTCCGCGTCGCGGATGCCCTGGACGGAAATCCATTTCATGCGTGTTCTCCATGGGCCCGGCGGTCGGCGGGGTTGGACGGGACGGGGGCGTCCGGCGCGGCGGCCTTGCGGGCGCGCATCCAGGCGAGACGTTTGGCGATGGTGTCCTCGTAACCGGAGGGTCTCGGGCGGTAGTAAGTCTTGGGGACGGTGAGATAGGCCTGGTCGACGGCGGTGTCGGCGAAGGCGTGGGGATAACGGTATTCGGGGGCCTTCTCCTTGCCCTCGGCCTTGACGTGGACATTCTTCAGGTGCTCGGGGACGGGCTGGACGCGTCCGGAGCGGATGTCGCTCATGGCGGTGTCGATGGCCTCGCAGGAGGCATTGGACTTCGGGGCGGAGGCGAGGTAGGTCGTGGCCTGGGCCAGGGAGTACCGGGCCTCGGGCATACCGATGAAATCGACGGCCTGCATGGCCGCCACGGCGACGGTGAGGCCGCGCGGGTCGGCGTTGCCGATGTCCTCGCTGGCCAGAATAATCAGGCGCCGCGCGATGAAGCGCGGGTCCTCGCCGCCCTCAAGCATCTTGGCGAGCCAATAGATGGCGGCGTCGGGGTCGGTGCCGCGGACGGACTTGATGAAGGCGGAGATGGTGTCGTAGTGCTGATCCTCGTCCCTGTCGTAAGCAATAGTGCGGCGCTGAACGCATTCGGCCATGGCCTCAGGGGTGACGCGGATGCGGCCCTCCGCGTCGGGTTCCGTCGAGCGGACCGCGATTTCAAGGGCCGTCAGGGCGCGACGGGCGTCCCCGTCGCAGATACGCGCAAGAAAAGCCTCAGCCTCAGGGTCGAGGGTCGCGTGGAGTTCGCCCAGGCCGCGCTCGCGGTCGGTGAGGGCGCGGCGGATAAGCGTCGTGATGGCCTCGGGAGTGAGAGAGTGGAGTTCGAAGACGAGGCTGCGGGAGGTGAGGGGGGTATTGATGAAGATGCCGGGATTGTGCGTCGTGGCGCCGATGAGGGTGACGGTGCCGTCCTCAATGTAAGGCAGGAGGACGTCCTGCTGGGACTTGTTGAACCGATGGATCTCATCGATGAAAAGGACGGTCCCGGCGAGGTGACGGACCTTGCGGGCCTGTTCGCAGACGGCGCGAAGCTGGGCGACATTGCTCATCACGCCGCTGGAGCGCTCGAAGCGCCGCTTGGTCGTGCGGGCGATGACCTCGGCCAATGTCGTCTTTCCCGTGCCGGGCGGTCCATAGAAGATGATGTTGGTGAAGCGGTCGCTCTCAATGACGCGGCGGAGGAGGCGCCCGGGGCCGAGCAGGTGGTCCTGGCCGACAATCTCCTCAAGCGTGCGCGGACGCATCCGCGCCGCCAGGGGACCGCGCGTCCAGACCGCTTCGGATTCGGGCGCGGCGGGTTCGTCGTCCCGATAGAGCGCGCCGAAGAGATCGTCCTCGTCGTCAGCCATCGCGGATCAGGCCTCCAGGAGACGCGCGATGGCCTCGACGGCCCGCTCCGTGGCGCCGGAACCGAGACGTTCGCGGCAGGCGGCGTAATCGGCCAGCATGCGGCGGCGCTTCGGCGTGTCGCGCAGATAGGGGAGAAGGGCGGCGGCGGTGCTGTGAACCGTGAACCGGCGCTGCAGGAGCTCGGTCATCGCAGGACGGTCCAGGATGATATTGACCAAGCCGGCGAACCGCAGCCCGCCGCGCACGATGAGGCGCGCCAGAATCTCCGTGAAGACCGAGACGCGGTAGGCCAGCACGGCGGGGCAGTCCATCAGGCAGGCCTCCAGCGTCGCGGTGCCGGAGGCGATGAGGGCAGCCTGAGCCTGCGCCATCACATGACGGGCCTGACCGTCGACGACGGTGAGGGACGAAGGCCGCTTCTCCCGCGCCAGCACCTCCTCAACCACGGCACGCATCCGCTTCGTCGGCGCCGGCAGCAGGAAGGTGCAGGGCTCCCTGCGCGTCTGCTCAACGCGGCGGGCGGCGTCGAGAAAGGTCGGCAGGATGGAGAGAATCTCGCCGGAACGGCTGCCGGGCAGGATCGCAATGCGCGTCCCGTCGCCCCAGGGAAGCTCGGGAGGCGTCTCGGCGCGCGTGGCCTCGGCCTGTTCCACCAAGGGATGGCCGACATATTCGGCGGCCAGGCCGGCCGGCTCGTAAAGGGCCGGCTCGAAGGGGAAGATGCACAGCACGCGGTCAAAGGCCTTCGCCATACGGTAGATGCGGTTGCGGCGCCACACCCAGATCTTCGGCGAGATGTACTGCACCGTCCGGATGCCCAGCGCGTGGACGCGTTCGGCCAGCGCGACATTGAACGAATAGTAGTCGATTGTCACGAGCATGTCCGGCCGCCAGCTCTCGGCCAAGGCCGCCATGTCGCGCATGACCTTCCTGAAGAAACGGAGTTTGCCGAGGACCTCGACGATGCCCATCGCGCCCAAGGCGTCGGTGTGATAGAGGAGTTCGGCTCCGGCGGCACGCATCGCGTCGCCGCCCATCCCGCGCACATCCAGCTCCCGGTCCGGGAAGCGCTTCCGCAGCCCGGCAATCAGCGCCGCGCCGTACATATCGCCGGAGACCTCCCCGGCACACAGCATAATCTTCAGAGGTTCCATGACGTCAGTATAGCATACCGCCCGCCTCCGGCGGCGCCCCGCACCGCGCTCTTCCCGCCCAGGCCGCCGAAAAGGCGCACCCCCACACAAAAACACGACCGCCCTTTCGGACGGCCGTGAACGCAGTATGAATAGTAATGATGATGGGCGTATTGTAGCAAAGTCCGCCCTCCCAAAACGAAAAAATCTTTCCGCGCCATTCTTCATAATAAAGTGTACCGAAACCGGAAGGGAAAACTTCTGAAAAGGGGGCTTCTCTCATTTACCGGACACCCCGCCCTGCAGTGCATGGATAACATTAGACTTCGGTGCATGTTCTGGTTGACGAATAGCGTTCCGCGGAGCCCTTTTTCAGACGCTTTGCCGCCCGCGCTTGCGCGGCGAGCGGGGAGTATGCTATAGTACGGTCCATCGCCTCGTGACAGAGGCAAAAAGACGATTTGGAGAGGTGGCCGAGTGGCCGAAGGCAACGGTTTGCTAAATCGTCGTGTTCCGCAAGGGGCACCGAGGGTTCGAATCCCTCCCTCTCCGCCATCTTTGAGATGACCCGTATCCCCTGAAAGGATGCGGGTTTTTTCGTATCCGGGAGGCGTTTTTGCTAGAATGGGACCGTTTTAACGTTTCCAGACGAAAGGAATTGCAATGGACACCGTTCTTGCCCCCAATGTCAACTGGGTCGGTTATGTCGACTGGCCCGTCCGCGACTTCCACGGTTACCAGACGAAGCGCGGCTCCTCGTACAATGCCTATCTCGTGCAGGGCTCCGAAAAAACCGCCCTCATTGATACGGTGAAGGCCCCCTACGCCGATTATCTGCTGCGCAACGTCGCGGCCCTCTGCCCGCCCGAGAAGGTGGACTACCTCGTCTGCAACCACGCCGAACCCGACCACTCCGGTTCCTTCCCCGCCATGGTCAAGGCCTGCCCGAACGCGCAGGTCGTCTGCAACGCGAAGTGCAGAGACGCCCTCTCCCTCCACTATGACACCGCCGGCTGGAACTTTCTCATCGTGAAGGAAGGCGACACCCTTTCCCTGGGCGACAAAACCCTGCAGTTCTTCGACACCGTGATGGTCCACTGGCCCGAGAGCATGGTCACCTACCTCGTCGAGGAGGAGATTCTCTTCTCGATGGACGCCTTCGGCCAGCACTACGCGACCTACTGCCGCTTCGACGACGAAGCCGACCTCAATGAGGTGATGCAGGAGGCCAAGACCTATTACGCCAATATCGTCCTGCCTTACGCCCGTCCCGTCGAGACCGCGGTCAAGAAACTGGGCACCCTGAAGCTTCGCATCGTCGCCCCCTCGCACGGCGTCATCTGGCGCTCCCACTTCGACAGGATCCTCGCGGCCTACGGCGATTGGCGCGTGAGCAAGCCTTCGCGCAAGGTCATCGTGCTCTACTCCACCATGTGGCAGAGCACCCGCCACATGGCCGAAGCCATCGTGGCCGGCGCCAACAGCGTCCCGGGCGTGCAGGTCAAGCTCTTCGACCTCAAGGCCGTCGGCGACACCGAGATTATCACCGAAGTGATGGACTGCGCCGGCATTGCGGTCGGCTCCGCGACGCTCAATCAGGGCATCATGCCCCGCATGGCCGCCTGCCTGACCTACCTCCGCGGCCTCAGGCCCGCCGGCAAGAAGGGCTTCGCTTTCGGTTCCTACGGCTGGGCCTGCAAGGGCGCCCCCGAGGCCAACGAGTATCTCAAGTCCATGGCCTGCGACATTATCACCGACCCGATCATGTGCCGTTTCGCACCCGACGAAGCCACCCGCCAGGCCTGCTTTGAGGCCGGCCGCAAGCTCGCCGAGGCCGCCGCGGCCATCGAAGCGTAAGCGGAGCGTCAAGCCATGCCGGCCGGTTCCCTGCGCACGCGTCTCGCGGCCATTGCCAACCTCGTCCGGCATCCCAAACGGGTGTGGCCCCTCATCGGGGCCGCGCTCGTTCTCTTTTTGTCCTGCACCTTCGGGTGCTCCTCCATCCGTCCGCCGCGCGGCGTGAAGCCGGTGACGGTGACGATGGTCTGCACGGGTTACTGCAACTGCCAGGCGTGCTGCGGCTGGGAACGCAGCTGGTGGCGCCTCGGCATGCCCGTCTACGCCTCCGGCCCCCTTGAGGGCCAACGCAAGATTGTCGGCCAGACGGCCTCCGGCCGGCAGGCCCGCTACGGCACGGCCGCCGTCGACCGGACGCGCTACCCCTTCGGCACCGTCTTCAAAGTCCCCGGCTACGGCTACGCCCGGGCCGAAGACGTCGGCGGCGCCATCAAGGGCAACGCCATCGACCTCTGGTTTCCCTCCCACGAAGCCGCCCTGAAATGGGGCCGCAAGACCCTGAAGGTCCAGGTCTGGACAGTGCCCTGACTCCCGCCGCGCACGCCTGAGGGCACGCAACGCCCCTTCTCCCCGCGCACACGCAAAAAAAGGCCCCGGATTGCTCCGGGGCTTTTTTGTGCCGTCGGCCGGCCGTCAGAGGCCGCGCGGGCGGGCGCGAAGCTCGGCCAGGGTGACGGGGGCCAGGCCGCAGACATCCACGCCGGCATTGTAGGCTCCGCGCATCCGCGCAAGATAGCGGGAGTACGGCGCGTCGCACGCGTCATGGACATGACCGTAGACCTGAATGGCGCCGTGGCGGCGGCGGTACCAGTCGAGCATCGGGTAGTGGGTGACGACGACGGTGTCGCGGGGGCCGAAATATTCCACGACGGGCGCAATCTCGCGGAAGGCGGAGGTCAGGCTGCGGTGGCGGATCCAGGTGCGGTCGTGGTTGCCCACGGCCAGGATCTTGATGCCGGCGAGACGGTCCAGGATGGCACGAATCCGGCGGACGGGGCAGACGAACATGTCGCCGGCAATGTAGACGGTGTCCGCGTCGGTGATGCGGGCGTTCCAATTGTCGATGAGGGTTTCGTCCATCTCTTCGACGGAGTCAAAGCCCCTCCGGGCCACCAGTTTGTCGTGGCCGAAGTGCAGATCTGCCGTGAAGAATATCATGTCCGTCGGGCCCTTTTGCCCAAAAAGGGGCGGCGCAGCGGAAAACCGTCGCGCCGCCCGCTGAAGCGCCCCGTGCGGGCGCGTCCTTACTTAGCGGCCTGTTCGGCGCGGATGGCGGCCTGAGCGGCGGCCAGGCGGGCAATCGGCACGCGGTAGGGCGAGCAGCTGACGTAGGTCAGGCCGATGGAATTGGCGAATTCCACGGAGTGGGGTTCGCCGCCGTGTTCGCCGCAGATGCCCATGCGGATGCCGGGATTGACCTCCTTGGCCTGGGTGACGGCAAACTTCATCAGCTTGCCGACGCCGGCCCGGTCGAGGACGATGAAGGGATCGTAGTCGTAGAAGCCCTTGGAGACGTAGTCGCGGAGGAACTTGCCGGCGTCGTCACGGGAGAAGGCGCAGGTGGTCTGCGTCAGGTCGTTCGTGCCGAAGGAGAAGAAGTCGACCTCCTTGGCGATCTCGTCGGAGGTGAGGGCGGCACGCGGCACTTCGATCATGGTACCGATGAGGACGTCGAGCTTGACACCCTTCTCGGCCTCGACGGCCTTGATGGTGTCGACGATGATCTTCTTCTGCGAGAGCAGCTCCTTGACGTTGCCGACCAAGGGGACCATGATTTCGGGGCGGGAGCCGGGCACGGCGGCGGCGGCTTCGCAGATGGCGCGGACCTGCATCTCGGTGACCTCCGGGTAGGAGATGCCGAGGCGGCAGCCGCGGTGGCCGAGCATGGGGTTGAACTCATGGAGCTCGTCGACCAGGGCGCGGACTTCCTCGACGCTGATGCCCATGACCTGGGCCATTTCCTTCTGGCCGGCCTCGTCGTGCGGGACGAATTCGTGCAGCGGCGGGTCGAGCAGGCGGATGGTGCACTCGCGGCCGTCAAGGGCCTTGAACATGCCCTCAAAGTCGCTGCGCTGAAGCGGGAGCAGGGTGGCCAGGGCGGCATTGTACTGGGCGAGCGGGCCGGCAAGCTGGGCTTCGAGGGCGGCCTTTTCGTCGCCGGCGGCGGTAGCGAGGGCCTCGCGGAGCTTCTTGACCTTCTCGGCGACGAGGATCATGCGGCGGAAGGCAATGATGCGGTCTTCGGAGAAGAACATGTGCTCGGTGCGGCAGAGGCCGATGCCCTCGGCGCCGAAGCGGACGGCGACCTGAGTGTCGCGGGGGGTGTCGGCATTGGTGCGCACGCCCATCGTGCGGTACTTGTCGGCGAGAGCCATGATTTCGGCGAAGGGACCGGTGAGCTCGGGGTCGCGGGTCTCGATGCGGCCTTCGTAGACCTTGCCGGTGGAACCGTTGAGGGAGATCCAGTCACCCTCGCGGAGGGTGAGGTCGCCGATTTTGAGCGTCTTGGCCTTGGCATCGATGAGGGCTTCGCCGCAGCCGGCGACGCAGCACTTGCCCATGCCGCGGGCCACGACGGCGGCGTGGGAGGTCATGCCGCCGCGGGC
>CALXSH010000032.1 GCA_944391065.1 uncultured Kiritimatiellota bacterium
CCGGCCCCCCTAGGGGGGCCCTGGGGGCCTTTCGCTTCCTCTTGGAAAATCCACGGCCTAATCTTACAACGTACCTTCATGGCGGGGAAGTCTAACACATTCGACTGCCGGGCGCAGATTTGCTAGACTCTGACGCAGTCTCCGAAAAGCCGCCATGGGTGGCATGGCCCGCTTCCGGCAGATCTGTGAAAGGGCTTCGGCGTATGGCAGGCGTTTCGTTTTTCGCGGATATGAGTATTGTGATCGCGGTGGCGGCTGTGGTTGCGTTGGTCTTCAGCCGGCTGAATCTGCCGCTCACGGTGGGGTACATTCTGGCCGGCGTGATCGTCGGGCCGAATCTGACGCCGGCACTGATCAGCGACGAGCAGAATATCCGGATGCTCTCGGACTTGGGTGTGATGTTCCTGATGTTTTCCATCGGTCTCGGGTTCAGTTTCCGGCGGGTGCGTCAGATGGGGCCGCGGGTGCTCTTCCCGGCCGTCTGGGACGTGGTCTGGATGATCGGCGGCGGCTTTCTGCTGGCGCGTCTGCTGGGGTGGTCGATGACGGAGGGCTTTCTGCTGGGGCTGATTCTCTGCGACAGCTCCACGTCGATTGCCGCCAAGACCCTGGAGGAGCTGGGGTGGATCCGGAAGCGTTTCGCCGAAACGACGTTCGGCATTGCGGTGATTGAGGACGTGCTGGCCATCCTGCTGATCGCGGTGCTCAACGGGGTGACGGGGGCCGACACCGGTGGGGCCGGGGTCTGGGATACGGCGGCGGTCATTGCCGAACAGCTGCTGGTGCTGGCGCTCTTTCTGGTGGGGGCGGTGGTATTCGGCATTCTGCTGGTGCCGAGGCTGATGAACTACGTGACCGAGCACTTCTCCGACGAATTGGTGCTGATGGTTGCCCTTGGCTTCTGCTTTGCCGTTTCCTGTCTGGCCCAGGAGGGGCTTTCGCTCTCGCTGGTGGTCGGGGCCTTCCTGGCCGGTGCCGTGGTGGCCGAGGCCAACGCGCGCAACCGCATCGAGCGGGTCGTCAAGCCGATCGGCAACCTGTTCGGTGCGGTGTTCTTTGTCTCCGTGGGGCTGATGATGGAGCCTGACGTGCTGTGGGCCAATGCCCCCGTCATCGTTTTTCTGACGGCGGCCATGATCGTGCTCAAGCTGGTCAACAACACGGTCTCCTGCATCATTGTCGGCGAGTCGCCCAAGGATGCCTTCAGGGTCGGCATCGGCATGGGGCAGGTGGCGGAGTTTTCCTTCATTATTGCCGGCATTGCCATGGCCGGCGGCATGACCGAGCGGCCGATCTACCAGATTGCCGTCGGCATCGCGCTGCTCTGCACGGCGACCAATCCCTATCTGCTGAAGGCCTCCGACCGCCTCTATTCGCTTTGCTCGCGCTGCTGCGGGCCGAACGGCCGGATGCTGCTCAGCGGCTACCGCCGCTGGCAGGCATCTCTGGCGTCGCGCCGTGCCGGCGGCAGCGGCACGGCGGCTGCCGTCCGCGGCTACCTGATTCACATTGCCGTCGCGTTGGCGATTGTCGCCATCTTCTTCGTCGCCGTTTTTGTGGTTTCGCGGACTGAAGTCGTCGGCGGGCTCCTGCGGGGGCTTGATGCGGAGTGGCATCGGCTCTCGGGTATCGGCGGCTCGCCGGCGGGCCTGCTGTGCACGATGGCGGCGCTGCTGCTCTCGGCGGCGCCGCTTTGGGCGGCCCTGCACAATTGGCGCGGTCTCGCGCGGCTGGTGGCGACCGGCTCCGTCGGCGGCAATGACCGCCGGAAACGCCGGGTCTCCGGATTTGTCCGGACGGTGCTGAATCTGGTCGGCTGGGTCGGCGCGGCGTTCTACGTTTCCATGCTGGCGATGGCGTTTGTGGCCAACGTGTGGATCATGCTTCTGCTGCTGACCCTGCTGACGGCCGTCCTGGTCCGCTACACCAAGCGCTTCCGCCGCGAATATCGGATCAGCAGCACCGTCCTGCGTCAGGCCTTTGAAGCCGACGGGGCGGACGGCGACGAACCCCCGGAGGAGGCCATCAGCGTCGATACGATGATCAGCGTCCACACCGAACGCTTCCGCGTCCCCTCCAACGCCGCCGCCTGCGGCAAGACGCTGGCCGAGCTCAATCTGCGCCGCGTCACCGGAGCCTCGGTCGTGGCCGCCTACAGCCGCAGCCACCGCCAGACGCGCATCTCAGCCGGCGGCGATACGGTCGTCCATGCAGGCGATATCCTCGTCTTGGTCGGTTCCGGCGCCGAACTGTCCGCAGCCATGCGGATTCTCGGCGAGCCGCTGCCCGAGGAGCCCTGAGTCTGCTATAATCAACGCCCTTATTCAGAGGTAATATCCCCAACGGAGATTCAGACATGGCCCAGATCGCAGTCCTGCTCCCCTGCTACAACGAATCCCTCACCATCGCCAAGGTTGTGGCCGACTTCCGCCGCGAACTTCCCGAGGCCGACATTTGGGTCTATGACAACAACAGCACCGACGGCTCCGCAGACCTCGCCGAGCGGGCCGGCGCCAAGGTCCGCCGCGTCCGCCAGCAGGGCAAGGGCCACGTCGTCCGCCGCATGTTCCAAGAGATCGATGCCGACGTCTACGTCATGGTCGACTCCGACGACACCTATCCCGCCGACGAAGTCCACAAGCTCATTGCCCCGATTCTCTCCGGCGAGGCCGACATGGTCAATGGCGACCGCCTCTCCTCCACCTACATGCAGGAGAACAAGCGCCCCGGCCACAACTTCGGCAACACCCTCGTCTGCACCCTCATCCGCATCTTCTGGCGCCAGCGCGTCAATGACGTCATGACCGGTTACCGCGCCTTCTCCCGCCTCTTCGTCAAGAATTGCCCCGTGCTCTCCAAGGGCTTCGAGATCGAGACCGAGATGACCCTGCACACCCTCGACAAGCGCATGAGCCTTGTCGAGATCCCCATTGCCTACCGCGACCGTCCCGCCGGCAGTGTCTCCAAGCTCAATACCGTCAGCGACGGCATCCGCGTCCTCAAGACGATCTTCAATCTCTTCCGCTTCTACCGCCCCGAACTCTTCTTCGGCCTGGTCGGTACCGTGCTGATGCTCGCGGCGCTGGTCTTTTTCCTGCCCGTGCTCATCGACTACTTCCGCTTTGGCGTCGTGCCCCGTCAGCCCACGCTGATTTTCTCCGGCTTCCTGGCCATCGCCGGCCTGCTTGCCTACGCCGTCGGGCTCATTCTCGGGGCCTGCAAGCGCTACGCCGATCTTACGTTTGAAATCCTCGTTTCCCAGGAGAAGGGCCGCGAGGTCCAAAGGAAATAATCCCTTATGTCCGATTCCCCCGAAAAGACCCCGCAGAAAAATCCTTTGCCCGGAGGCCCCCGCGAACCGCGCAACTGGCGCCGCCCCGTGGTCGTCTGGATTCTTCTGGCGGTCCTGCTGATCTCCGTCGTCCAGGTCTTCCGCTCCGATCCCAAAGCCAATCTCTCCTTCGGCGCCTCCGCCGAAAAGCCGCTCACCCAGATGGACTTCTGGCAGCGGGTTGAGGCCGGCCGCCTGACCGATGCCGCCGGCCGCGTCGCCGGCAACAGCGCCCTCCCCGAGGTCACCCTCGTCCGCGACGGCAGCGGCAATACCTACCTCGAAGGCGCCTGGGACGTTACTCCCCAGGCTCCCGCTGCCGACGGCAAGGCCCCCAAGCCCAAACCCTTCACCCTCAACTTCCTCGGCGTCTCAGACCTCGAGACCCGCCTCGCCGCCGCCGGCGTGCGCACCGTCCAGGAGAACCGCTCCAACTGGTTTGCCAGCGCCCTCCTCTCCGTGCTGCCGCTGCTCCTCATCCTGCTGCTCATGCATTTCCTCTTCCTGCGCCAGGTCCGCGGCGCCCAGGGCGGCAACCCCTTTGAGTTCGGCAAATCCCGGGCCCGCCAGATGAACAAGGAGGAGGCCAAAGTCCGCTTCAAAGACGTCGCCGGCGTCGACGAAGCCAAAGAGGAGGTCCAGGAAATCGTCGAATTCCTCAAGGACCCCAAGCGCTTCGAGACCCTCGGCGGCAAAGTCCCCAAAGGCGTCCTCCTCATGGGCCCCCCCGGCACCGGCAAAACCCTCCTCGCCAAGGCCATCGCCGGCGAGGCCGACGTCCCCTTCTTCAGCATCAGCGGCTCCGACTTCGTCGAAATGTTCGTCGGCGTCGGTGCCTCCCGCGTCCGCGACATGTTCGCCCAGGCCAAGAAGAATGCCCCCTGCATCCTCTTCATCGACGAAATCGATGCCATCGGCCGCACCCGCTTCACCGGCATCGGCGGCGGCCATGACGAGCGCGAGCAGACCCTCAACGCCATGCTCGTCGAAATGGACGGCTTCGAGGGCAACAGCGGCGTCATCGTGATGGCCGCCACCAACCGCGTCGACGTCCTCGACCCCGCCCTCACCCGTCCCGGCCGCTTCGACCGCCAGATCGTCGTCGACCTCCCCACCGTCGAGGGCCGCCTTGAGATCCTCAAAGTCCACGCCTCCAAAGTGAAGCTCGGCCCCGACGTCGACCTCGGCCGCGTCGCCCGCGGCACCCCCGGCTTCTCCGGCGCCGACCTCGCCAACCTCCTCAACGAAGCCGCCCTCCTCGCCGCCCGCGAACGCCGCCAAGACGTCTCCCACGCCGACCTCGAGGAGGCCCGCGACAAAATCCTCTGGGGCCGCGAGCGCCGCTCCCACGCCATGGCCGACCGCGACCGCCGCATCACCGCCTGGCACGAAGGCGGCCACGCCCTCGCCCAAGTCCTCCTCGAGCACACCGAGCCCCTCCACAAAGTCACCATCATCCCCCGCGGCCGAGCCCTCGGCGCCACCATGACCCTTCCCGAACGCGACGTGCTCAACCGCACCGAGTCCGAGATGAAGGACATGCTCGTCGTCATGACCGCCGGCCGCATCGCCGAAAAGCTCTTCACCGGCGACCTCTCCACCGGTGCCTCCCAGGACATCAAGATGGCCACCGGCCTCGCCCGCCGCATGGTCTGTGCCTACGGCATGAGCGACGTCTTCGGCTTCCAGTCCTTCGGCGACAATGAGGACATGGTCTACCTCGGCCGCGAACTCGGCCGCAAGCAGGACCACTCCGAGGCCACCGCCAAGACCATCGACGAAGAGGTCTCCCGCCTCATCCGCGAAGCCTACGCCCGCGGCGAAGAGCTCATCTCCGCCCACCGCCGGGAACTCGAACTCCTCGTCGACTACCTCCTCGAGGTCGAGACCGCCGACGGCCGCGACGTCGAAACCCTCATCCGCACGGGCCGCCGGCCCGAGCCCAAACCCCTCCCGGCTCCCGCCGCCGCGGAGACAGAGGAGAATAACCCGATGCATTCCGCACGCGTCATCGCCGTCGACGGCCCCAGCGGCGCCGGCAAATCGTCCGTATCCAAAGCCGTCGGCAAACGCCTCGGCTTCCTCCACGTCGACTCCGGCGCCCTCTACCGCATCGTCACCTGGCAGTGCCTCGAGCAGGGCGTCGACACGGCCGACCCCAAGGCCGTCGCCGCCCTGGCCGACACCCTGAAGATCGATTATGCCGCCGAGGACGGCCGCATCGTCTACTCCGTCAATGGCGTCCGCCCCGACCGCGAGCTCCGCGAGCCCCGCATCAATGCCCACGCCTCCCCCGTCGCCACCGTCCCCGAGGTCCGCGCCAAAATCACCGCCGACCTCCGCAGCCTGACCCGCTTCGGCGACCTCATCGTCGAAGGCCGCGACATCACCACCGCCGTCTTCCCCGACACCCCCGCCCGCTTCTACCTCGAGGCCGACCCCGAAGTCCGCGCGCAGCGCCGCCAGCTCGAAGAGGTGCAGAAGGGCGTCGCCAATCAGTCCGTCGAGGCCGTCAAAGCCTCCCTCCTCGCCCGCGACAAAATCGACTCCTCCCGCGCCTGCGCCCCCCTGCGCAAGGCCGACGGCGTCATTGCCGTCGACTCCACCTACCTGACCCTTGAGCAGGTCATCGAGACCGTCATCGCCCAGCTCCCCGAAGCCTGGCGCACCCCCGCCGCCGAGGAATCCGCCGCCAAGGAAGACAAGGAAGAGGGAAGCGACGCATGCTGAAGCTCGCCGTCCTCGGCTCCGGCTCCGGGAGCAACATGCAGTCCATCGTCGACGCCATCGAGGCCGGCACCCTGGATGCCCAAATCGTCTGCGTCATCGCCGACAATCCCGACGCGAAGATCCTTGAGCGCGCCGCCCGCCACGGCATTCCCGCGCAGTACCTCTCGCCCGCCCCCTTCAGGACCAAGCTCGACGGCGAAGCCCAGGACCTCTACATCCGCACGATGAAAGAGGCCGGCGCCGACACCGTCGTCCTCGCCGGCTTCATGCGCATCGTCAAGCCCGGCCTCCTGGAAGCCTTCCCCGGGCGCGTCCTCAATATCCACCCCGCCCTCCTCCCCGCCTTCCCCGGCCTCGAGGGCTGGACCCAGGCCCTGGAATACGGCGCCAAGGTCGCCGGCTGCACCGTTCACTTCGTCGACGCCGGCACCGATACCGGCCCCATCATCGTCCAGAAAGCCGTCCCCGTCGAAGACGGCGACACCCCCGAATCCCTCCACGCCCGCATCCAGGCCCAGGAGCACATCGCCTATCCCGAGGCCCTCCGCCTCCTCGCCGCGGGCCGCCTCCGCATCGAAGGCCGCCGCGTCCGCATCCTCCCCTGACTCCCCGCCCCGCGCATTGACGGCGGCACCCCTCCCGGGTGCCGCCTTTTGGTTGCCGTAATAGGCTCATTTGTCTTGGGGTAATCTTTCCGCTTGTGCGCAAAAAAGCGCTTTGCTATCTTATGGGCATACCCCCATGGGTATATAAAGGAGGCTTTTGATGCGCCAATGCATGGAAGCCGGCGTCATTCACGCCCGGCTGAAGAAAATCATCGGCCAGGTTCAGGCCATCGACCGCATGGTCGACCGCGACGTCCCCTGCGAGGACGTGCTCACCCAGATCAACGCCGCCAAATCCGCCCTCCACCGCGTCGGCCAGATTGTGCTCGAAGGCCACCTGCGCCACTGCGTGCGCGACGGCATCGAGCACGGCGACGCCGAGCAGACCATTGCCCGCTTCGCCAAGGCCGTCGAGCGCTTTGCCAACATCTGAGGGAGCCCCGCCATGAACCGGATCTGTCGGATTGCCGCCGCCCTCGGCCGCCTGCGTACGGCCCTTCTCCTCATCTCCGGCGCCGCCCTCGCCGCCAGCCTCGCCGGATGGGCCCCCTTCGGCCTCGACCCGGCCTGGATCGCCGCGCTTCTCTGCGGCGCCCCAATCGTCGCCGAAGCCGCCAAAGGCCTCCTCCTCCGCGGCGACGTCAAAGCCGGCCTCCTCGTCTCCCTCGCCCTCCTCGCCGCCCTCTGGATCGGCGAAATCTTTGCCGCCGGCGAAGTCGCCTTCATCATGCAGCTCGGCGAAGCCCTCGAAGGCTTCGCCCTCGCCCGGGCCCGCGACGGCGTCGAGCGCCTCTCCGGCCTCGTCCCGAAAATCGCCCGCCGGATAGAGCCCGACGGCCCCCGCGAGATTCCCTCCGCCGAAGTCCGCGTCGGCGACCGCCTCCGCGTCCTTCCCGGTGAGCAGATCCCCGTCGACGGCACCCTCCTCACCGGCGAAAGCGCCGTCGACGAATCCGTCCTCACCGGCGAACCCCTTCCTGTCGAAAAGCGCTCCGGCGACACCGTCCGCGGCGGCACCGTCAACCGCTTCGGCGTCTTCGAGATGCGCGCCGACCGCCCCGAATCCGAAAGCGCCGTCCAGCGCCTCGCCGCCCTGGTCCGCGAAGCCGACGCCGGCAAAGCCCGCATCGTCCGCCTGGCCGACCGCTGGGCCGGCGCCGTCGTCCTGGCCGCCCTCGTCACCGCCGCCCTCGCCTGGTGGCTCAGCGGCGACATCGTCCGCGCCGTCTCCGTCCTCGTCGTCTTCTGCCCCTGCTCGCTCGTCATGGCCACCCCCACGGCCGTCGTCGCCGCCATCGGCAATGCTGCCCGCATCGGCTACCTCGTCCGCACCGGCGAAGCCCTCGAGCGCCTCGCCGCCGTCGCCCGCGTCGCCTTCGACAAAACCGGCACCCTCACCTTCGGCACCCCCGAAGTCACCGCCGTCGTCCCCGCCGGCCCGGCCGGTGACGCCCGTGCCCTCTTCCGCCTCGCCGCCGCCGTCGAAGCCCACTCCGAGCACCCCCTCGCCCAGGCCCTCGTCCGCGGCTGGCACGCCCGCTTCGGCGAAGACCCCCTCCCCGGCGTCACGGCCTTCCGCATGGTACCCGGCCGCGGCGTCGCCGCCGACGTCGGCGCCGTATCCGTCGCCGTCGGCAGCGCCGCCTGGCTCCGCACCCTCGGCATCCCCCTTCCGGACCTCGGCGCCGCCCCCGGCACCGCCGCCGTCTGGGTCGCCGCCGACGGCGCCTGCCTCGGCCGCATCGAACTCCGCGACACCCTCCGCCCCGAATCCGCCCCCCTCATCCGCAGCCTCCGCGCCCTCGGCCTCACCGCCCACCTCCTCACCGGCGACACCCCCGCCGCGGCCGCCGCTGTCGGCGCCGCCCTCGGCATCGAAGACGCCCGCGGCGCCTGCCTCCCCGAGGACAAACTCACCGCCGTCCGCGCCCTCCAGACCCCCGCCGCCCCCCTCTGCATGGTCGGCGACGGCATCAACGACGCCCCCGCCCTCAAAGCCGCCCACGTCGGCATCGCCTTCGGCCGCGGCACCAACCGCCTCGCCATGGACTCCGCCGACATCACCGCCGTCCGCGGCACCCTCCGTGAGCTCCCCCGCCTCATTGCCCTCGCCCGCCGCATGCTGGCCGTCATCCGTGCCAACCTCGCCCTCTCCATGGCCGTCAACTTCGCCGCCGTCGCCCTCGCCGTCGCCGGATGCCTTCCCCCCACCGCCGGCGCCCTCGTCCACAATGCCGGCTCTGTCCTCGTCATCGCTCTCTCCGCCCGCCTCCTCACTTGGGCGCCCCGCCCTGACACCCCCTGACCCGACCCGCCCGCGCGGTCGTTTTAAGCGCGTTTATGGTTTCTTTTCGCATCCGGACGCCGTTTGACAACGTCACATTCCCATCCGCAAGCCGTGCGGACAGCGCGGAAAACGTCTTTAACGGTTTGGGAAGCTCTCTGTTCTCGTACAGAGAGTAATCCTGGCTGCGCACAGCGTGAGCAGGTGCAAACGCGCGTATTGTGAAGGCCCAGTAAGTTGTCTGGGGCGTCCCGCGGGACGAGGAGGAGAAAGCGTCAGACGGGGCTCTGTGATACCGCCGGACCCATCCCCATAATCTGCTCAAACGCCGCTTTCCCCAAATAGTCGATGGAGAAAAAGAGGGAGGTATTGAGGACAAGGGCCAGCCCTTCGCCGAGTTTTGCGTGCTGCAGCCTCGCAATGCCGCATTGGGATGAGCAGTTCCGGAAGGCCTTGTAGGAGGAGAGCAGCTGAGGGGCTTCTTTAAGCCGTGCAAGTCTCTCGACGTTCATTTTGGCAAGAGCCTCAAAGTCATGGGCGGAGTAGGAGTCCGGATGGATGCTGCACAGGCGGCGGGTGCCGACGCGTTGCTTGTATCGGGGGACCTCTGAGAGAGGAATGAGACCTGTCGGACAGGCGTCCGCCTGAAAGGTGTTGGCGTCCCGGTAAGATTCCATCATGGGATAATTGACGTAGAGCTTGCCGCGCGTAGGGTCGGTCTCGTTGTTGAGATGGCGGACCATGCTCAGCACTTTGCCGAGAACTTCATGGGCATCCGTCGGCGTGAGCTCATGGTCCCTCCTGCGAGTGTGCGTGTGCTGAAGGTCGCAGTCGAAGACGAGGTAGGTTTCGGCGTAGTCTTGCCTGAGGATCTCTTTCTCCTCGTCTTTCAGATCGGGGCTGCTCAGAAGCAGATCTTTGATGTTGCAGTCAAAATCCTCCTGCTTCATCCGGTCATAGAGAATGGAGATGTTTGTCTTAAAAGCATAGATTTCAAGGGAAAGCCTTTGCTCAACGGCCTCCCAGCGCCGGAAAAAGGCCGGTTCGAGACGGTCTCCTTCGACGATGAGAAGCGCCTTGGGGCGGCATTTATTCACAAAAGGCTCCGTTGACGTAGAGCTTCTCCAGATTGTGCGCCTCCCGGAGTTCTTTTTGGGTGGCCTCGGCCAGGGTGCAGATCCTTGTGTCTGTTATGAGGAAGCAGGCGTCCGGACGGGTGAACTTATTTTGCATGAGATAGGTGTTATGCGTCGTGAGAATCGACTGGAAGTTGGGGATGCCGTTCAGCCTTCTGACGATGGCGGCGGCGGATTCGTAGTGAAGGAAGGCGTCGAACTCGTCGATGAACAGGAGCGTGATGTCGTTGAATGCAGAGACTGACCACGTATAAAAGAGCATAAGCGCTCGCGTGCCCGTAGAGGCGACGGAAAAGAAGTTGGCGACACGGCCTCCGGCAAAACGCACGAAAAGTTGCTGCTTGCCGTCGACCTCCCGAAATGCCAAATCGTACGTGATGCCGTTCTCCCGTAAGAACGCGGCAAAATCCTCCAGCTTCTGTGAATCGTAAAGAACGTCGGTGAGCCTCCACGAATCGGTTGTGTAGCCGGCATAGACGTTCCCGTCCGAGAGGGAGCGGAACCATAGCATGCCTTCGCAGAACTTAAAGAGTTTCGTGAGGAAGGGGACCTTGTTGGTCGGGAGATTCCGGTAAAGATATTTTAGGACGGAGAGACGATTGTCGGGAAGGTCTATGCGGATGTCGCCAAAGAACGTTCGGTCGACCATACGGCATGAAGGATCAGCATAATCGTAGTCTATGACAGGAACGCCATCCACCGAAAGTGTTTCGTGAAGGAGATCGTGAGGTGCGTTTTTCGTATAGCGATAGTGTACGTTTGTATCGCCAAAACGGAATGCGTAGGCAAAGGAAATGGGCTCGTTCTCCGGACGGTCCAGATTTTTGTAGGCCTCAAGGTACTCGGGGTCAAAATGGCGCTTGTCCGTGAGATGCGCGATAACGTCAAAAAGCGCAATGCCAAGGGAACTTTTGCCGGAGCCGTTCTTGCCGTAAATAAGGGAATTCTTGATGATGTCCTGACTGACGACCTCGAGGTTGAAATCGTAATTTCTCGCCTTTAAATCAAAACGGACACGATCCCTGAAACCGCGAAAACCTTCCACTTCAAAGTATTGTAACATCTCAGTGTTCCCTTGCTGAACTGTCCAACGGATACCGTGCAGAATAGCACAATATTTCCGGCATTGCCGCAAAAAAACTACGGAAGGCCCCTTCGTCACTTCGTGTGGGCAGCGTTGTGTCGGAGGTCGGGGCCCGTCGGCCAAATGGGCGGGTCGAGATTTATGCTGCCTGCGGGGGGCTTCATTGGGGTACCCGTGCTTTTTCCCGCACGCGTATGGGGGTCTTCGTGGGAGCTTTGGCTGTGCCGGTTGGCCGCATAGGTGCGCTGTCGCATCCGCCTCTGCCCCCTAGCCCGGACTTTGCATGAAAGAGCGCCTCTCTTTCATGCAAAATGCCCCTCACGCTCAGGCAACGTTCCCGCTCCTTCATGTACCCCTCCTCACCCCTTCGCCGAAGCCCCGCCCGTCCCGCCCGAGACAGGGGCAATGCCTCCCCCCGACATTGCTAATGTTTCCCCCCGACATTGCTAATGTTTCCCCCCGACATGACTCATGTTTCCCCTCAACATTACTCATGTTTACCCCCGACATGACTCATGTTTCCGCCCGGCATTGTCCGCCCCTCCGGCCCCTGCGCCCGGCAGGCCTTGCGGATTGCGGCGCCGCACTGTAATTCACCCCGGATCGCACCGCAATTTCCGCACCCCGCCCGGTCCGCCGGCCGGCAGACCTCCCCAAAAATGGGCTTTCGCCTCTCCCGACTGCGCCGGGGATGTGCGGCTGGTTTCGGTGCGCGGCAGAAGCGGACAAAGAGACGATACAGGAGCCGCCTTCCGCTCCCCGGCGTTTATGCCGGGACAAAATTTTGGTATAATCCCGGCAACGGTTTGAGGACGGCATGTGAAGGACGTGGAGAGTCGGCCGATGACACGCGGCGGGCAGGTTTCCGCATTTGACTGGTTTGGCCGTCTCCATTGGCCCTGATGTGGGGCTAGGTGCGGTGTTCGCGGATTCCATGCGGTTTTGGGGCGCAACAATGAGAAAGGTGGTGTATCGTGATTATAAAAAAGATTAAACTGGAAGATTACACGGTTTTCAAGGATCAGCAGATTGAATTCGTCCCAGGGATCAATGTGCTCATCGGCGAGAACGGGACCGGCAAGACGCATATTCTGAAAGTTCTTTACTCGGCCTGTCAGTGTGCCAATAAGAAAGTGTCCTTTCCGCAAAAGCTCGTTCTGACAATGCTCCCGGACGATTACAAGATTTCCCGCCTGATTTCAAGGCGGCAGGGAAACAGGGCCTGCACCATCCGGATTACGGCCGGAGAACCCGATGTTGCCCAAGAGCGGGTGCTGACGGCGTCGTTCAGCGGGAAAACAAAGAAGTGGGACGCCGAGGTTACTGGCGAAGAGGGCTGGGAGGCTGCTTATTCTGGAATCAGTAGCATTTTTATCCCTGCCAAAGAGATTCTGTCCCACAGTCACAACTTAAATGCTGCGGCGGAGATGGGGAACGTCCGCTTTGACGACACCTATCTGGATATCATAAACGCGGCAAAAGTTGATGTTTCCGTCGGCCGAAACAGGGCGTCACAAAATGCGTTGCTGGAGCGGATCCGGGAAATGACGCACGGGGCTGTGATATACGATGCCGGGAAAGACGAATTCTACCTCAGAACGGGGAACTCCAAGCAGGAATTCGCTCTGGTTGCGGAGGGTATCCGCAAAATGGCACTCCTCTGGCAGCTTGTGAAAAACGGTACGCTTGAGAAAGGGTCCGTTTTGTTTTGGGATGAGCCTGAGGCGAACATTAACCCGACTTACATGCCGATTATTGTGGAGATGCTGCTCGAGCTCCAGCGCAAAGGGGTTCAGATTTTTGTCTCCACGCATGATTATATGATTGCCAGCTGCTTTGAGGTGAAAAAGAAGGCGCACGACAGTGTTGTGTTTCATTCGCTTGCCCACGGCACGGATCCGGACAGTGTGCAGTATGAGCGCTCCGACCGTTTCGCGGATCTGAAGAACAATGCGATTGTCGCAGCGTTCAACAGGCTGTTGGATGAGCTCTACGAACTGTGAGGCGACTCCGATGCCGGTCATGCTGATTGAAGAACACCGTCGCTACGGGATTGACGCCACGGATGCCGTATGGGCGAGCGACGATATGCACGCGCTTTATCATGCGTGTGGGGTCTCCATGCTGTGCGATGCCGATTTTGTGTTGGAGACGGAGGCGTATATTCTTCTGGTTGAGTATAAGAACGCGGCCATTCGGGAGGCTTGCGCGCATACAGCCGATTCCGGCGGATACGACCCGTTTGAGGACAAAAAGATCGATAAAATCGTCCGTAAATATTACGACTCTCTGCACTATTTGCGCCTCGCGGGGAAGTCGAAGCCGGTCCGGTTCATTTTTGTGCTGGAGTATCGGAATGGCACTTCGACTTCAAGGAAAATGTTGCGCAACCGACTGCAACGCAGGCTTCCTTTTAAGTTGCAGCGTCGGTTTGAAGCGTGCAGAAAGCTTATAGATGCCGTTGATGTCGTGAACATTGAGGAGTGGAATGCCCATGAGCTGTACGGCCGCTTCCCCATTCTGCAGGTTGACGGGGCGGGAGCTCCGTTGCGTTGATGCTCTGTCGGGCATCCGTGAGAATCTTCCGGCAGGCCTTGCGGATCGCGGCGCTGCACTGTAATTCACCCCGGAGCTCACCGCAATTTCCGTGCCCCACCCGGTCCGCCGGCCGGCAGACCTCCCCAAAAATGTGCTTTCGCCTCTCCCGACTGCGCCGGGGATGTGCGGCTGGTTTCGGTGCGCGGCAGAAGCGGACAAAGAGACGATAGGCGGGCGGGGCAATGCTTGGCCGATGCCGCGCGGTTTTTGTTAGACTGGGGACACTGTCTGCGGTTGCCCTCCGCATGCGGCAGCTGCATCACTCGGGAATGATCAGGGAGCACGGACTATGGCCAAAAATATCGAACCGAAACTGAAAAAGATCGGTGATTATCTGAGACTTGACGAGGAGACCATTTTTACCATTCCGGAGTATCAGCGGGCATACTCGTGGGGCATTGAGAATTGCGACAAGCTGTGGCAGGACATTGCCGACTTTGTCGACAGCGAAAGCAAGGACCGCTACTTCTTCGGCACCATCATCATTAACTGTCAGGAGAACGATACAAAATTCAGCCTGATTGACGGTCAGCAGCGGACGACGACCTTTTTGCTGCTGCTCAAGGCGTTGCTGGTCAGGATCAACGAAGGAATCGCCAACACCGCGGGCGACGAAGAGTCCGTGAGCCTTTGCCGCGGGCTGCAGGAGCGCCGCCGGCGGATTATGGGCATCCTGTACAAGGCCGAGTCCGAGGATATTGCCGATATGCCCGATGCCGACAAAGACGCGGTGCTCTGTGGCCGGAAGATTATTCTGGAAAACTTCTCCATCAACGAAGCGTACCGAGACGAGCTGAAGACGATCCTGCAGGCCGCCGACTATGCTTCCGCCAAGGAGAAGGTCGTGCAGATCAAATACAAGCGCAAGGATAACCGCTACACCAACTTTTTCAGAAATTTCGACTTCTTTCACCGCAAGGTCAGTCAGCTGTCGGAGTCCCGGCTGAATACCGTCGCCAAAGCCTTTACGGACAATTGCGAGGTAATCGAAATCAAGAGCTGGCAGGTCGAGCAGGCCATCACGATGTTCAACTCGCTCAATTCCGACGGACTCCCGCTCTATGACTCGGACATCATTTCGGCAAAGCTGTACGCGGCAGCGGAGAAGAAGGGGCTTGAACAGGAATTCGGCGAACAGTGGCGGACGCTGAAGGCGCACGTTGACGCGCTGAGCGGCATGGGCTTGGTCGATATCAATTCACTCCTGATGCAGTACATGTATTACATCCGGACTCTTCGGAAAGAAACGGTAACCGCCAAGGACGACTCCGAGAGCGTCAATGTGACCACGCCCGGCCTGAGACGCTACTTCACCGAGATCAACAAAGACGCCGTCGCCGATCCTATAGCCATGTGTTCGGATCTGATCAGGCTGGCAGAAACCTGGAAGGCGGTCGCGGATGCTCCTGCGCTGCGGGTGCTGCTGAGGTTTAACGAAAACTCAAAGCTCTTTTTGGCCGGTTATCTTCTCCGGTTTGACAGGGAGAGCATCGCGGATGCCGATCCCGTGCCGGTTTTCGAGTCCATGCTTCGGCTCTTTGCCCTGCTTGAGCTGTTGGATACGGGCTACTCCAGCAGGCTGTTTAAGACATTTCTCTTCCGCGAACACAGGCTGCTGATCCGGAACGATGTTTCGGCGGAGGCGATAGGGAGGGCGTTCACCGAGCACATCCGCATGAATTGGAATGAGGCGGCAGTCCGGGATGCTCTGGCCGATTACGACGGCAACGCCCTGGTCTGTCTGAATGAGTATCTTTTCGCAAAAGAGCGCGGGGCGGCGCTCCGTCTGGGCGGCAAATACGATGTGGAGCATATCATGCCGGCCAGCGGCAGCAATCTTCAGGCTATCCGAAAGGATGCCGGGCTTGAAGACGAGGGCGAATTCCGCAGCCTGGTCAATACGCTGGGCAACAAGATCCTCCTTGAGGAGTCAATCAACCGCGCCGTCGGAAACGAATGGTTCAGGACCAAGGTCTCCACCACGCTGAAGGCCAAGACCGGCTACATCGACAGTGCCTTCCCCATCGCCCGGGCCCTGGTCGCCGACTACAGAGACGTGGACAAACCCTATTGGACCAAAGCGGACATTCTCTCCGCCACGGACAAAGCCTGCACCCGGATCGTCAGATTCATTTTCGGCCCGGAGGCCTGAGCCGTCCCCGGAGCCCTCCTCCTGCACTGTGACGGCGCTTGGAAGGTTCTCTCCCGCCGCCCGTGCGGGGGCGGGCCGCGGAGTTTGGTATAATCCCGCCGACGGCCTGATGTTGGCGGAAATGCGGTTGCGTCGCCTGCGGGCGGGAGGAAGGTAGTTTTTTATGGCGAAGTCCAATACCGAAGCCATCGGTTTTGAAAAGCATATCTGGGACGCGGCCTGCATGCTGCGGGGCAATCTGGACGCGTCGGAGTACCGTTCCGTCGTGCTGGGGCTGATCTTTCTGAAATATATTTCCGACCGCTTCGGCATCAAGCACGAGAGTCTGCTGTCCGAGGGCGAGGGCTTTGAGGAGGACAAGGACGAGTATATCGCGGAGCGGATTTTCTACGTCCCGGAAAATGCCCGCTGGCCGGTCATCGCCGCCGCGGCCCACACGCCGGAGATCGGTACCGTCATTGACGAGGCCATGCGCAGCATCGAACGCGAGAACCCGCGGCTCAGGGATATCCTGCCCAAGAATTTCGCCCGCCCCGAGCTCGACAAGCGCCGTCTGGGCGACGTGGTCGACATTTTTACCAATATCCCGCTCTCCGAGTACGGCAGCAGCAAAGACCTCCTGGGCCGGGCCTACGAGTATTGCCTTTCCCACTTCGCCGAGCAGGAGGGCAAGCGCGCCGGCGAATTCTACACGCCCGCCTGCGTGGTCAAGACCCTGGTGGCCGTCCTGAAACCCTTTGACGGCCGCGTCTACGACCCCTGCTGCGGGAGCGGCGGCATGTTCGTCCAGTCGGCCAGGTTCATCGAAAATCACGGCGGCAACATCAACCGGATCTCCGTCTTCGGACAGGATTCCAACCCCACTACCTGGAAGATGGCCCAGATGAACCTTGCCATCCGGGGCATCGAAGCCGACCTCGGCAAATACAATGCCGACACCTTCTTCAACGACTGCCACCCCACGCTGGAGGCCGATTTCATCATGGCCAATCCTCCCTTCAACCTCTCCGACTGGGGGCAGGACAAACTCCTGGACGACGTGCGCTGGGCCTACGGCACGCCCCCCGCGGGCAATGCCAACTTCGCCTGGCTCCAGCACATGATCTGGCATCTGGCCCCCAACGGCCGCATCGGCATGGTCCTGGCCAACGGTTCCCTCTCCTCCCAGAGCGGCGGCGAAGGCGACATCCGCAGAAACATCGTCAATGCCGATCTGGTCGACTGCATCGTCGCCCTGCCGCCCCAGCTCTTCTACACCACCCAGATTCCGGTCTGCCTCTGGTTCCTCTCCAAAAACAAAAAGCAGAAGGGCAAAACCCTCTTTGTCGATGCCCGCAAGATGGGCACGCTGATCACCCGCAAGCTGCGCGAACTCTCCGCCGACGACATCTGGCGGATCGCGGATGCCTACGAGGCCTTTGCGGAAGGCCGCCTGGACCCCGTGCGGGGCTTCTGCGCCGTCGCGACCACCGAGGAGATCGCCCGGCAGGACTACATCCTCACCCCCGGCCGCTACGTCGGCATTGAGGAGCAGGAAGACGACGGCGAACCCTTCGAGACGAAGATGTCCCGCCTGACCCGGGAACTCTCGAAACTCTTCGCCCAGTCGCACGAACTGGAGGCCAAAATCAAGGAACAGCTGGGGGCGATTGGGTATGAAGTGTAAACTGAAGGATATTGCGGAGATTAATCCGAAACTCTCACTCAAAAAAGGCCAACTTGCCAAAAAAATTGCGATGGATCAGTTGCGTCCCTTCTGTCGGGATATCCCCGGATATACCGTGGAACCGTTCTCCGGAGGGGCAAAGTTTTGCAATGGGGATACCATTATGGCGAGGATTACACCTTGCCTTGAAAACGGAAAAACGGCGAAAGTCACTATCTTAGATGAAGGGGAGGTCGGTTTTGGCTCAACGGAATATATTGTTTTTAGAGCAAAAGACGGAATCTCGGACGAAGATTATCTGTATTATCTAATTTGCAGTCCGGTTGTCCGTGATGCAGCCATAAAATCTATGGTGGGGTCTTCCGGAAGACAGCGTGTCCAAACGGATGTTGTCCAAAATATAGAGATTGATTTACCCTCCATTGAGAGACAGAAGGAAATAGGTGCACTGTTGCGGTCTCTCGACGACAAGATCGAACTGAACAACAAGATCAACGCGAATTTGGAGCAACAGGCGCAGGCGCTCTATCGATTTTATTTCCCTTATGACGTGACAAGTGAATTGCCTAACGGGTGGCGAGTCGGCACTGTTGGTGAGATCGCATGCTTTCACGATTCTAAACGTATTCCTCTTTCTGGTTCGGAAAGGGGAAAGATGAAAGAGAAAAGATATCCATATTATGGGGCTGCGTCTCTCATGGATTATGTGGATGATTATATTTTCGATGGTAGATATCTTCTTCTAGGCGAAGATGGCACGGTGGTGAACAGCGTTGGTCTTCCTGTTTTGCAATATGTATGGGGAAAATTTTGGGTAAACAATCATGCACATGTACTTACCGGGGAACTTGGTTTCAGTGTCGAAAGTCTCTATATGCTATTTAAGCAGACATCCGTTCAGTCCATTGTTACGGGGGCCGTACAACCGAAAATCAGTCAAGCAGGTCTTCGTTCTGTTGAGGTTGTGATTCCTCCAGAATCTCTTTTGTCTTCTTTTAACATTCACGTTGATCCGTTGTTTAAGCTAATTAGAGACAACGTTTCTGAAAACATCTGTCTTGCTAAAATCCGGGACTTTCTTTTACCAAAACTAATGAGTGGAGAAATACAGGAGGCCTGAATGATTCTATCCCTTGGAGAATGTTTTTGTTGTATTCAGTTCTAGATCGTTAACGAAGCGAAGGAAGTTGTTTTCATCTGTTGAATTATTGTTGTAGTGATTTTGACAGAACACAGGGAGTTGTCATGCCAGAAGAGACGAATACAATGTCATATTGTGAAGGTATTACTGCCATTGTCGCTTTAATTGCACTGATACAACCATGGGTTATCAAATTATGGAATTTTCTATTTAGGAGGATAACAATAGCGTTTATCCCGTCAGGGAAAATAAAACTTTTCTATAATCGCAGCGGGGCGTATGTGCAAATCGGAGGTGTTGTTGAGGTAAAAAATCAAGATGCTGTGATTGAGGATATTTCTGCAAAAGTCGTTCGGCGTTGCGATAATGCTGAATTAAAAATGAATTGGAGTTCCTTCAATGTCCCCGTTTATCAGCAGATTGCCGGAAACCTTCTGACAACGAGTGAAACTGCTCGACCGTTTAAAATACGGGCGAATGAACTCTCTCCTGTTTTTGTAGAATTCTGTGATGTGAATGATTCTTTTACGGATCACCTGGATGAGATATACAGTTCTTTGGCAACAGAGGCAAAGTCTTTTGCTAATCCTAATGTCTCATTGGAAGATGCTTGTCAGAAATTTAGATCAACATCGAATTATCAAAAGATCAAGGAGGAACTGCTGGAGAGTTTTTACTGGAAGCCATCCCAGTATCTACTTGTCATCACTGTTCATTGTGGGCGTAATATCCAGAAAGACTTCTCGTATGAGTTTTCTTTGAATCAAGCTGAAATCAAAGAATTCAAAAAGGATATTGAAAAAGCGATGGATAGTTTAATTTATAGTCTGTATGGTCAGATACCGCACTTTTATTACCCAAGTAAAAATTATGTTGAATGTAGCGAAAGCCGATAATGCGCATAATCCCAATGCCAGGGAGACTGACAAATGAGTCCAAAGCTATCGTTTCGGTTTTACGGAGACCATGAGGTTCGGGCGGTCTGGGATGAGGTCGGTAAGCAGTGGTGGTTTGCGGTGGTAGACGTCGTGGGGGCGGTGAGCGGCAGCAAAGATGCCCGGAACTATTGGAATGTACTGAAGAGCCGTTTTCGGAAGGCGGGGAACGAAACGCTTACAAAATGTAAGCGTTTCAGGTTGCCGGCGGCGGACGGCAAGCGCCGTCTGACGGACTGTCTGCCGCAGAAGGAGCTGGTGGGGCTGATTGAGGCGATGCCGGGCCGGAACGGGGTGCCTTTTGTCAAGTGGCTGGTTTCCGGGGAGGATTCGCTGGATGTGAAGAGCCGGGAGAAGGCATACGCGCTCTTTGGCAACGGACTGCTGGCGGCGCTGAAGCCCGGGACGGCGGAGTGTCTGCAGCAGATTCATGCGTACCTGTTCGGCGGGCTGTATGATTTCGCCGGGCAGATCCGGACGGTGAATATCGCGAAGGGGAATTTTGCCTTTGCGCCGGCGCTGTTTCTGGAGAATACGCTGGCGCAGATTGAGCGGATGCCGGAGGGGACGTTTGACGAGATTGTGAGCAAGTATGTGGAGATGAATGTGGCGCATCCCTTCCGGGAGGGGAACGGCCGGGCGACGCGCATCTGGCTGGATCTGATGCTGAAGGCGAATCTGAAGCGCTGCGTGGATTGGAGCCGGATCGACAAGGGGGCGTATCTGCGGGCCATGACGGAGAGTCCGACGGACAGCCGCGCCATCCGGGCGCTGCTGTGCGGGGCGCTGACGGACCGGATCGACAGCCGCGAACTCTTTATGAAGGGGATTGATTACTCCTATTATTACGAGAGCGACGAGGCCGCGCTTGAACCGCCGCCGGAGAGCGTGTAGTATGGTCGGCGTCGGGCGCCGGTGACGGGTGCCCGCGGAAGGGTCGGAGAACGCATATGTCCTATACGGAAGCCAATTACGAAAATGCCGTGCTGGAGCTCTTTGCCGGGACGCTGGGGTATACCCGCGTCTATGGGCCGGAGGTGGCGCGCGATTACCGTTCGCCGCTGGATGAGGAGACGCTCGCGGCGTCGCTGCGGGATCTGAATCCGGGGCTGCCGCAGGCGGCGCTGGATGAGGCGCTGCTCCGGCTGAAGACCTTTGAGGCGGGGTCGCTGGTGCAGAAGAACAGGACCTTCACCGATTATCTTCAGAACGGCGTGCCGGTCCGTTATCTGGCGGAGGGGGAGGAGCGTTCGGGGCTGGTGTATTTGGCGGATTACCGGCATCCGGAGCGGAACCGCTTTGTCGTGGCCAATCAGTGGACGGTCTCGGAGATGAGCGAGAAGCGGGCGGACGCGGTGGTCTTCGTCAACGGGCTGCCGCTGGCGGTCGTGGAGCTGAAGTCGCCCTCCCGCGAGGAGGCCGACGCCTCCGCGGCGTACCGGCAGCTGCGCAATTACATGCACGAGATTCCCTCGCTTTTCGTTTACAACCAGATCTGCGTGATGAGCGACCTCGCGGTCTCCAAGGCCGGCACCGTTACCTCCGGGGAGGACCGCTTCATGGAGTGGAAGAGCCGGGACGGCAGCGGCGGGGGCGCGGGGGCCGCGCGCTTCGAGACCTTCTTTGGGGGGATTTTCGAGAAGACGCGGTTCCTGGATATCCTCAGGAACTTCATTTGCTTCAATGCGGACGGGGAGCGGACGTTTAAGATTCTGGCCGGGTATCACCAGTATTTCGCGGTGCGCAAGGCGATCGCCTCCACGCTGCGCGCCGCGGCGCACGACGGCAAGGGAGGCGTTTTCTGGCATACGCAGGGCAGCGGGAAGTCGCTCTCGATGGTCTTCTACGCGCACGCGCTGCAGCAGACGATGGAGAGCCCCACGGTGGTGGTGATCACGGACCGGAACGATCTGGACAATCAGCTGTACGGGCAGTTCTGCCGGTGCGCCGACTTTCTGCGGCAGACGCCCGTGCAGGCGGAGAGCCGGGAGCATCTGCGGGCGTTGCTGGCGGGCCGCGAGGCCAACGGCATCATTTTCACCACGATGCAGAAGTTTGCGGAGACCGGGACGGCACTGTCGGCGCGGCGCAATATCGTGGTGATGGCCGACGAGGCGCACCGGGGGCAGTACGGCCTGGAGGAAAAGGTCGTGACCCGGCGAACCGAACAGGGCACGGTGGAGGCCCGGACCGTGGTCGGGTTCGCCCGCCTCATCCGGAGCGCCCTGCCCAATGCCACGTACATCGGCTTCACGGGCACGCCCGTCTCCGCCAAGGACCGCAGCACGCGGGAGGTCTTCGGCGACTATATCGACATTTACGACATGACGCAGGCGGTGGAGGACGGCGCCACGCGCCCGGTCTACTACGAGAGCCGGGTCGTCCGCCTGAATCTGGACGAAGAGGCGCTGCGGCGCATCGATGCCGAGTATGACCGGATGGCCGACGATGCCGACCCGGCCGCAATCGAGGCGAGCAAGCGCGAGCTGGGGCAGATGGAGGCCATTCTGGGCGCCGAGCGGACGGTCGCCTCGCTGGTGGACGATATTCTGGCCCATTATGAGGCCTATCGGGCGGATCTGCTCACCGGAAAGGCCATGATCGTGGCCTATTCCCGCGCCGTCGCCATGAAGATTTACCGGCGGATTCTGGAGCTGCGGCCGGACTGGACGGAGAAGGTGGCCGTGGTCATGACGCAGGGCAACAATGACCCCGAGGACTGGCGGGAGGTCATCGGCAACAAGGGCCGCCGGGACGAGCTGGCCCGGATGTTCAAGGATGACGCCTCTCCGCTGAAAATCGCCATCGTGGTGGATATGTGGCTGACGGGCTTTGACGTGCCGTCGCTGGCGACGATGTATGTCTACAAGCCGATGGCCGGACACAATCTGATGCAGGCCATCGCCCGCGTGAACCGGGTCTTCCGCGACAAGGAGGGCGGCCTGGTGGTGGACTATGTGGGCATTGCCGGCGCCCTGAAGCGGGCCATGCTCGACTATACGGGGCGGGACCGGAAGAACTACGGCGACCCCGATGTGGGCAAGGCGGCCTATCCGAGATTTCTGGAAAAGCTGTCGGTCTGCCGCGACCTCTTTCACGGATTCGACATGGCCGGCTTCTTCTCCGGGAGCGATCTTGAGCGCGGCCGCCTCATCGGCAGCGGCGCCGACTTCCTCCTCGGCCGCTCCGCCGCCGAGCACGGCGTGCCCGAAAAGGAGCGCACGGCGGGCGTCTTCGTCAGAGAGGCGCAGCTGCTCCGCCAGGCGCTCTCCCTGTGCGGCAGCCTGGCGGACGAGGCGGCCCGCCTCGAGGCGGCTTTTTATGAGGCGGTCCGGATCATGCTGGTCCGTCTCGCCGCCGGCGGGGAGGGCACGAAGCTCAGCCTGCAGGAGATCAACCGGCGCATCGGCGAACTGCTGAAGCACAGTGTCCGAAGCGAGGGCGTCGTCAGTCTCTTCTCCGGCGGGGGCGAGGGTTTCTCCCTCTTTGATCCCGCATTTCTGGAGGAAATCGCCGGGATGAAGGAGAAGAACCTGGCCGTGGAGCTGCTGAAGCGGCTGATCGCCGAGCAGGTCTCCGGTTATGCCCGGACCAGCGTGGTGAAGTCCGAAAAGTTCTCCGTCATCATCCGGCAGACCATGAAGCGCTATCTCAACGGGATGCTGACCAATGAGCAGGTCATTGAGGAGCTGCTGAATCTGGCCAAAGAGATCGCCGCCGCTGACGCGGCGGGCGAGCGCCTCGGGCTGAGCGCGGAGGAAGCCGCCTTTTACGACGCCCTGACGCGGCCGCAGGCGGTCCGGGATTTCTATTCCAACGATGTCCTGGTCGCGATGACCCGCGAACTGACCGAACAGCTCCGGAAAAACCGCACCATTGACTGGACTCTGAAGGAAAGCGCGCGGGCCGGCATGCGCCGCCTCGTCAAGCGCCTCCTGAAGCGCTACCGCTATCCGCCGGAAGAGGTGGCGGGTGCGCTGGACTGCGTCATCCGCCAGTGCGAACTCTGGGCCGATGCCGTCCCGCGCCCGTGAACCGGCCTCCGCTCCTCGGTGCTGCGGCCGCCCCGGCAGGCCCCAAACCCTTACAAGCTGTAAGCGTTTGGGAGCGGCCGCGCTGCCGTACCCGCGGGGTAGGGGCTCGGGGCCCGTGAGCCGCCATGCGGGCCTCGCTTCCCCGGCGCATGGGGCCTGCGTGCGTCACTCCGGCGGTTTCGCCGGCGCCAGGCCAATCAGCCGGTCGGTCCAATCGCCCCGGAGCGGCGGAATGTTCGGCACGTCACTGGCCGGATTGGGAGTGCTATGCGAGAATCGGGGCACCGGGCAGAAAGCTAAGTGAAATCACAAAATTAGTAAGTCGCCCCTGAATTGGTCGCAACACAATCACATTAAAGTTGTTACGACTTTTTTGACGTGGCATGATTTGGGCGTTCAGGCACGGAATCGGCATAAAAGGCCGAAAATGCCGCACAAAACTCCTTCCCCTCAGCCCATCCAATGCGGGCTATTTCGGATCGGACTTGTTGGCTCCATCTACATGAACCACCCGTTGGTCAAGTCGGCGAAGGAAATCGATTGGAAGTCTTTTGAGGATGCTTTGGCACCTCGTTTCAATGACACAAAAGGCAGGCCGTCGT
>CALXSH010000033.1 GCA_944391065.1 uncultured Kiritimatiellota bacterium
TGCGTGCAGATGCCCTGGTTCCGCCTGGGACTCGACACCAACGAGGATTGGGTCAATACGATTTCCAAGTATCCCGCCCCGTGGGCCGAGATTCAGACCAAGACCATTATCTTCACGGTCGAGTCCAAGGATGTGCGTGACGTTAAAGACATGGTGGCGCTGGCCCAGTGGTGGGGCAAGGCCGCCAGTTTGATGTACCGTCTTTCCGGACGCGGCCTCCCGACGGACAGCGAGGCGCACAATTTCCGCTCTGCAAAACGTGAGTGGGGCATTCTCAACAAAAAACTGGTACAGATGAACCCGTACGCGCCGAATGACGCCGAGGAGAATTACCGCGAGGCCGATGCCGCCAGGATCGCCGCGGAAGCCGCCGCGGCTCAGGTGGCCGCAGACGGCGTGGATCCGGCACTCGCGAACCGTTACGGTTTTGAGGAAGAAATCCCCGCGGAGCCGGATCCCGTTCCTGTCGACCGCTATGGGACGGTCGCGCTGAAGAAGCCGACGCGCGAAAACGAGCCCAAGTTCACGCCCACGCGCATCGTCGATGACACGCAGATTTCCGTCGGCGCCGGTCACTCCGGTTATCCGATTATGTGTGTCCACTGGGGGGCCGGCATGATGAATCTGAGGGAACTGCAGAAGTCCGGTTCCTGGGGTGCCTTGCACGAGATCGGCCACAACATGGGCCAGGGGGCAAACGGGATATTTGCTTTGCCTGGGAACACCGAGGTCATCTGCAACTTTTTCGGCACCTGTGTCATGAATCTGCTAAACGGCACGCAGTTCCCGCGCATCATGCCGGACGCTTGGCAAGGCATCTCCGAGAAAGTCGCGAAGGGAACGCCGGACCTTTGGATGCGCGCCGCAGTCTTTGAGCGCTTGGTTTTCTATATGACGCTGGCGCACTACTTCGGAGTGGAGTCGGTGCTCGCGGTGGTGACCGACCGTTACGACAAGTATCCGACCAAGGCTACGGCCGACCGACTCTGCTGTGCTTGGTCGAAAGCCGTGCAGCGCGATCTGACGCCCTACTTTGAAATCTGGGGTCTCCCGCTCTCCAAAGAGACGTACACCTTTGTGCAGGACTGGCCGATGTGGCCGACCAAGGAAGAAAAGCTGACACTTTTTGCTCCGCCCGTTTCCACCTACGTCTACCGTGGCGATGAAACCGCCGATACCACGGAGCCGGTTGCCATCTCCAATCCGGAGGACGCCCCGACGCGTCGCCAGCTCCGCTCCAATCTGCGCAACAGTCTCTGAGGCCGGCAGGAAAATAAACGGCGGGGGCGGTACATCCCGGATGCCGTCCCCGCTTTTTTGCGATGCCGTTAAAGCGTCTCTTTCCCGGGCTCCTCATGCCGGGACTGACTTTGCTCGGGGCTCTCCTCGGCGCCCCAAACGCCGTTTATGAAAGGCAAAAAGAAACTGCCGTTGTAATTCAGCAGTCCGATCTGCAGGGCGTGCGATTCGGGCGTTGCAAAATTGAACAACCCTAGCTGGAGCCCGTCCTGGCGGCCCAACGTGATCGGGGCCAGCCGGATGCCGGTGTGATGGTCATTCCTGTCGGCGAGTAGCGAGACGGAGAGACCGGTACCGCTTTCGGCGGCGGTCAGACCGCTCAGATTGAGCGTTGCGGCCTTCATGCCGTTGACGCCGCAGAGGCTGAACAGAAAGACGCGGTCATTGTCCCACCACAGCGGGGCGATGCGAACGAGTGTCCAGCCCTCACGGATTGGCAACGGCTGAACGCCGACGCCAAGCTGAACGGCACCGGTGTCAAGCGGCAAAGCCAGACGGTCAAACGAGAGCGAGCATCCGCTAAAGGCCAGAACGGCCGTCAGCAGCCAAAGGAATTTCGGTACAGTCATACGGTCTCCTTTTGTGACGATATCGGGTGGAGTTGACCGCGTTAGGATAGAGCGCAGCCGGGAATTAGTCAATCCGGACGATGGCGGCAGCAGTATGCGAATCGTCCGGAATGTAATTGCGCACCTGTAAAACCGAAGAGAGGAAAGAGGGTGAATGGGCGGACATTGGCCACAACAAAACAGGAGGAGGGGCGTAGCCCGTCCTCCTGCCCCCTCCGGGGCGGCGCGGCCCGAAAAAACCTCGTCGGCCTTCCTTGGTACACTGTGTGCCGACAAAAATCAAAGGGGCCGACGACGTGGAACAGTGTGTCACTTCTTCCCATAAGCACCGGACGCGAAAATCGTATATTCACACATCTGTGCAGTTTTGATTTCACTGCGACACGGGGCCCGTCGGAGGTGTGCGTTTGTTATACTGTCGCATTATGGCTCAGGAACAGACACCCGACGCTCCGCCTCCGAGCGTCCCCTTCGTGCATTTGCACGTTCATACCGGTTACTCCCTTCTTGACGGCGCCTGTCAGATTAAACCCCTGGTCAAGCGTGTCAAGGCGCTCGGCATGTCGGCCTGCGCCATCACTGACCATGGCAACCTTTACGGCCTGAAGGCCTTCTACGACGCCTGCCGCACGGAGGGTATCAAGCCGATTCTCGGCTGCGAGGCCTATGTGGCCCGCGAACCCCACACGCAGCGCAATCTGCCGAGCGGTGACCACCTGATTCTGCTGGCCAAGAACCTGACCGGTTATCATAATCTGCTCAAGCTGATTTCCATCGCCCACTTGGAGGGCTTCTATCGCCGGCCCCGCATCGATTGGGAACTTCTTCAGACCTATCACGAAGGCCTGATCTGTTCGACGGCATGCATCGCCGGTATCGTGCCGCGCATGATTCTCGACGGCCGTCCCGAGGAGGCTGAAGCCATCGCCCGGCAGTACCGGGAACTTTTCGGCGACGACTACTACCTGGAGATTATGCTCCATCACTCGGAGGTGCCGGTTTACGCGCAGCAGCTCAATGAGGATGTGTATGCCCGCCAGCTTCGTTCCAATGCCGGCGTCCTGGCGCTGGCCCAAAAACTGGGCATCAAAGTCATCGCCACCAATGATGTTCACTTTCTGAACAAGGACGACGGCCCCGCCCACGATATCCTGCTCTGCGTCTCGACCGGCAAGAAGGCCGAGGACGTCAACCGCCTTCGATACACCCAGCAGGAGTGGCTCAAGAGCTACGACGAGATGCGTGAGGTCTTTCCCGACAACCCCGACGCGCTGACCAATACGGCCGAAATTGCCGCCAAGGTCGAGGAGTACGAACTCGATACCTCGCCGATTATGCCGGTCTTCGCCATCCCGCCGGAATTCGGCACTGAGGAGAGCTACGCCAAGCGTTTCACCGAGGCCGACCTGATCGCTGAATTCGGCGAAAAACGCTATGCCGCCCTGCATGGCTACGACAAGGTCCTCCGTATCAAGCTCGAATCCGATTATCTTGCCCATCTGGCCTGGAAAGGCGCCGAAAAGCGTTGGCCCGGTGACAGCCTGACCGACGAAATCCGCGAGCGCGTGGCCTTCGAACTCGAGACCATCAAGACGATGGGTTTCCCAGGTTACTTCCTGATTGTGCAGGACTACATTGCCGCGGCCCGTTCAATGGGCGTCATCGTCGGCCCCGGCCGCGGCAGCGCGGCCGGCAGCGCCGTGGCATACTGCCTGAAGATCACCGACATCGACCCGACCCGTTACGATCTCCTTTTCGAACGCTTCCTCAATCCCGACCGTATCTCCATGCCCGATATCGACGTTGACTTCGATGATGCCGGACGCAGCCGCGTGCTGGATTGGGTGACGGACAAATACGGGGCCGACCGTGTCGGCCACATCGCGACCTTCGGCATCATGGCTCCCAAGAGCGCCATCAAGGACGTTTCACGCGTCCTGGACTATCCCATCGCCGAGTCCAACGCTTTGGCGGCCCTGATTCCCGAAGCGCCGAAGATTACCTTCGCCAAGGCGATGAAGGAGAATCCGAAAATCGAGGAGGTTCTCAACGGCAACGATCCGATGAAGCGGCGCATCCTGGAGCTGGCGATGAAGCTCGAGGGCACGACGCGCAACATCGGCGTCCACGCCTGCGGCATCATCATCAGCCGTGACCCGCTGATGGAGACTATCCCCGTCCGCCCGACTGAGGGCGAGAAACTGATGACCACGCAGTACGACGGTCACTTCGTCGAGCCGATCGGCCTGCTCAAGATGGACTTTCTCGGCCTGAAGACGCTCTCCGTGCTGAAGGCCTGCCTCGAATCGATTAAAGCCTCCCATGGCATCGACATCGACATGGACCGTATCCCGCTCGATGACAAGGAGACTTTTGATCTCTTTTCCCGCGGCGAAACGGACGGCCTCTTCCAGTTCGAATCCGATGGCATGAAGGGCCACCTGCGTTCCCTCCGGCCCAACCGTCTGGAAGACTTGGTTGCCATGAACGCGCTCTACCGTCCTGGGCCGATGCAGTATATCCCCTCCTTCGTCCGCCGCAAACACGGTCAGGAGAAGATCTCCTACGACCATCCGCTGATGGAGCAGTACCTGCGCGACACTTACGGCATCACCGTCTATCAGGAGCAGGTCATGCTCCTCTCGCGTTCGCTCGGTCAGTTCACCCGCGGCGAATCCGATGCCCTGCGCAAAGCCATGGGCAAGAAGCAGATTGCCGTGATGGAGAAGCTCTATGCAAAGTTCGTCGACGGCTGTCTGAGCAATCCGAAGTTCATGGAGTACTGCAAGGGCGAGGAGGACGCCCGCGCCAAAATCGAGAAGATCTGGAATGACTGGCGCAAGTTCGCCGAATACGCCTTCAACAAATCCCACTCCGTCTGTTATGCCTACATCGCCTACCAGACCGGTTACCTGAAGGCCCACTATCCCGCCGACTTCATGTGCGCCCAGATTTCCTCGGAAATCGGCAACTTTGACAAGATGCCGGCTTTGGTCTCCGCCGCGGCCGACATGGGCCTGGAGGTGCTTCCGCCCGATGTCAACGCGTCCTCCTCCCGCTTCGCTCCCGAGGGCGGCAAGGCCATCCGCTTCGGCCTCTCCGCCATCCGCGGCGTCGGCGAACTCGCCGGCGAGGCCATCGAGCGCGAACGCCGTCAGAACGGTCCCTACAAGGGCCTGCTCGATTTCTGCCGACGTCTTTGCTGCGCCGCCTGTCGGGCCGCCTACGACGGCAAAACCCCTGTCAACAAACGCGTGGTCGAAGCCCTGATCCGCAGCGGCGCCATGGCCTCCTTCAAAGGTGTCCACATGGGCCAGCTCCTGGCCTCAGTCGACTTCGCCCTCTCCCGCGCCGCCGAGGCTGACCGCGACGGAGCCACCGGCCAAGGTTCCCTCTTCGACATGCTTGGGGGGGACAACCCCCTCGACAATGAGGACTTGCCCACAGCTCCAGAGGTCCCCGAGAGGGAACGCCTCCAAGCCGAACACGGTCTGCTCGGCGTCTACATTACCGGCCATCCTCTTGACCGTTACCGCATGCTGGTCAATTCCTTCGGCACCTGCCGCCTCACGGCCCTTGAGAAGCAACCCGACGAGGCCCTCGTCCGCGTCGCGGGCTTCCTCAGCGGTGTCCGTCTGGGCATCTCCAAGAAGACCAAGGAGTCATGGGCCGCTCTGACCGTCGACGACGGCGAAGCCTCCGTCGAGGCGCTGGCTTTCCCCCGCTGTTACGCGCAGTACGCTTCCGCCTGTGTGGCCGACACCCCTGTCCTTGTCTGCGGGAGCGTCAAACACGAAGAGGGACGCGGCACCAAGCTTTTCGCCAAGGAGGTCTACCCCCTGACCGAAGCCCCCCGCCTCTTTGGCAACGGCATCAGCATCCGCTGCCGCGTCGTCAACGACGAGGAGTCCTGCGGCCGCATGGACCGCACCCGTGAAATTGCCGCCCTCCATCCCGGCGACTTCGTCTTTAAGTTGCAGCTGGAGCTCCCCGAACGCGTCATCCAATTCACCCCTGACACCCGCTGGCGCATCGACCCCTCGCCCGACTGCATCCGCGAACTTGAGGAGGTCTGGGGCCGTAACAGCGTCACCTACACAGGCAAAGGAAACATCTGCCTCGACCCCAAAAACAACCGCGTCTTCCGCCGGCCCGAGAACTGAGCCTGAAGACGGATCCGGAGAAAACCATGACCGACTTTGTTCGAAAGACAGCCCTTTTTCTCTATGCCCTCGCCGCCGGCCTTCTGCTCGGCGCCGTGACGCCCGTCTATAATCTCTGGACGGGGGGGTGGGGCAACGGCCTCTATGTCATCGGAGCCCTCATCGCGGCCTTTGCGCTGGCTTGGTCCGCCGAACGTCTGCGCTTGCGTCGCGCGGCGGCGTGGGTGGCCCTTCTTGGCGCGCTCTGCGTCGGCTTCGCCTTCCTCAATACCGAGGCCCTCTCGCACGGCTGGGAGATTCTCTCGATGAAGGTTTTCGCCGCCAACGGCGGCCCGGCCGACGGCCTTACCTGGGAGCTCTGGCGCGGCGCGGCCCGCTTCTGCGGCCTTTTCTGGTTCGTGCCAGCTGCCTTCGCCCTGATGTTTCTTTGGCGCGGCGACACGGGCCCCAAGGGGCGCTTCACCGTCTTCGTCGGCGGCTGCGTCGGTCTGATTCTTGCCCGTATCCTCTCTGGTCGCGTCCCGACCGTCAATCTGATTGACGCCTCCGCAACGGGCATGCTGCTGACGGCGCCCCTCCTCATTGCGGTCGCTTACCGTCGGCTTTGGGTCAGGATCCCGGCTGTCGTCGCGGCCGTTCTGCTGCTTGCCGCTTGGTGGATCCTGCGCGTGCCGGCTGAGGCCGAACCGCTGGACCATCCCTATTTTGCTTCCGTCGCCACACGTGACCTCAATTACCTCACGCTGGAGCGGACTTATCGCGACGGCCGCGTTGTCCGCTGCGCGGGAATCGAGACCGCGTCGCAGACCGCCGCCCAGATGATTCCCCTTCTGCTCCGTCCGTTTGACAATGCCCGCCTGGCCTATCGGCTGGCCGCCGGCGAACCCATCGCCGCGGGCGCCGACACCGAGCTCAAGGGCCTCTACGATGCCATTTATGTCGAGCTCCCCCCGGCCTGGGTCGGCGACGAACGCGACTACTTTGGGACCGCGGCCTTCGCCGCGCTGGAAGAGCATCTCCAAGAGGACGGCATCGTCGTCTATGCCCTCGATGCCCGCGCCCTCGACAGCCGTATGCTCTTGGAGCGCATGGCCGTCATGCGGACCCGCTTCCCGTACCTCCAGCTTTGGATGACCGACCCGGACCTCTGGATCTTGGCCGCTTCGCGCAAACCTATCCGAAGTGAGGTCTCGGCAATCTCCAACCTTATGGACCGCGACGATGTCCGTGCAGCCCTCTATGCCGCCAACATTGACTCTCCCGTCAAGCTTCTCTCCTCCTGCCTCACTGACGACATGGCTGCCATCGAGGCCGACCTGGAGGAACCGATCGAGGCTTCCATTCCCTGGAGGACCTCCGACCGCGCCCGCGAACTCCTCTTCGACGGATTCGGCGGCGGACGCCTGATTCGTGACTTCGAACCTTTCCGCGACTATGACATGAAGTGGCTGGACGTGTCCGAGGGTCTGGAGGAGGCTATGCGGCCTGTCCTGACCGCGCTGCAGGGTGCCCGCCACCAAGCTCTCTCCGGCAAACTCGCAGAGGCCGCCGCCGGCAACGGGTCCGACCCGTACCTGCTTGGCTTGGCTGAGCGTGACATTGCCACGGCCCGAGCTTTGGTCGTTCTGGCCAAGTACCGCGAGGCCATTGGGCTCTTCTATAATGCCTTCGCCATCGCCGCGCCCCGCATGGCCGACATCCTTGAGGCCGCCCGCGTGGCGACCAAAGGCGGCGAAAAAGAGGCCGCCGCGGAATTCTATCGGCTCGCCGGTTCTCTCGCGCCTGAGGATCCCGCCTATCTCACCCAATATATGTACTGGCTCGCCGAGAACAAGGACTACGCCGGTTCGCTCCGCGCCGCCGAGACCATCGTCCGCGTGACTGGCGACGCCGACGTGAAGCTTGCCTCGGCCGCCCTGCTACAGTCCGCGAAGATGATGGCCAAGCTCGGCCGCGTGTCGGAAGCCGTCGCTCTGGTCTACGAATTGGCCAATGCCGCGGTCGGTACCGAAGAGGAGGCCCACTATGTGACGGCCTATGGCGACGTGCTTATCGATTCCGGAAACCCCGTGTTGGGTGTCCGCGTCAAGGATGTCTACGAGCGGACACGGACGCTCTGCCGGGACGGGGCTCCCACGGAGGCAGCGAAATGACGCGCGAGGTCCGCATCCTGGGAGCCGGTGGGCTTGGGCGCGAACTCTTTCACTGGGCACGGGCCAGCGGTCTCAGCCCCGTCGGGTTCATCGATGACAATCCCGCCGCCCTGAACGGCTTTGATGCCTATCCGCCTGTCTGCGGCGGCGTCGCCGAAGCACCCGTCGACCTGCCGATTCTCTGCGGCATCGGTCAGAACACCATCCGCGTACGCTGCGTGGACAGTCTGAAGGCCCGCGGCGCGACCTTTGCGTCCTGTGTTCACCCCAGAGCCGTGGTTCTGCCCGGCAGCGTCCTCGGGGAGGGCGCCGTGGTCGCTCCCTTTGCGTATGTGGCCTGCAATGCCACGGTGGGAGCCTTCGCCTTTCTGCAGGCCGGCTCCGTCGTCGGTCATGACGTGCGGGCCGGAGACTTTCTTCGGATGGATACCGGCGCCTTCGTCGGCGGCTTCGCCGTCCTCGGCGACCGCGTGACGGTCTATACCGGCGCGAAGGTCATGCCGGGCAAAAGGATGGGGGATGACAGCGTCCTCGGGGCCGGGTCGGCGCTGATGTCCAACCTGCCCGCCGGCCGCACCGCCTTTGGCCTGCCGGCCGTGCGGTGCTGAATCTGCCCGAAACCGATCAAAAAGGGGAAGGCCGCCCGGGCTCCCCTTTTTTTCATGCCTTCGTCCGTTCCCGCAGCGACCGGACCGTTTCGTCGAGCAGACGCTCGGGCGTCGAGGCGCCCGAGGTGATGCCCAGTACGGAGACACCCGTAAGATCGATGCCGCGGACATCCTCCGGCGACTCGATCAGCGTGGCCGGACAGCCGGCCGACTCAGCGACCTCCACCAGCCGTTTGGAGTTGGACGAGGTCCGCGATCCGATGACCAGCATGCGGTCGGCCTCGGCAGCCAGGGCGCGGACGGCATTCTGCCGTTCCTGTGTCGCGTAGCAGATACCGTGCTTCGGCGGCAGCAGCACTTTGTGACCGCGTGCCCGCACCGCCTTCAGAAGCGTCGCATAGAGTTCCTGGCTCACCGTGGTCTGGGAGAGCACGGCGACGGTCGTGTCGGCGGGGTAGGGAAGTGTCGCGACATCGGCCGCACTGGCGATGACCGTGATGCGCCCAGGCGCCTCACCGACGACTCCGACGACCTCGTCATGGCCCTTGTGGCCGATGAGGAGGATTGGGATGCCGTCGCGGTCGAAGCCGAGGGCCTCGCGGTGCACTTTGGTCACGAAGGGGCAGGTCGCGTCAATGACTTCTAGCCGCCGCGCGGCGGCGGCCTCCCGGACCGCCGGACTCACGCCATGTGCCGAGAAGAGGACGCGGCTCCCTTCGGGGATGGCCTCAATCTCCTGCACGAAGACCGCCCCGCGGGCCTTCAGCCCCTCGACGACGTGTGCGTTGTGAACAATCTCGTGAAAGCACCAGAGTGTCTCGCCGGGATGGGCCGCAATGGCCTCGTCGGCGATTTTCAGCGCGCGGGCCACGCCCGAACACATGCCGTGAGGCTCGGCGACGCGGATTTCCATCAGCGTGTCCCGTGAATCTGTGAGCCGGTCAGCTGTTCGAGCAGGAGCGGCAGCAACTGCTTCTTACGCGACATGATGCCGCGGCAGAGGAAGGCGTTCGGCGACTGGCCGAACTTCGGGAAGGGAATCTTGCAGATGAATCGGCTGTCGCCGGCGACCAGCAGAATCGAGTTGAGCGCCGTGATGTCGGTGACCATGAGCGCGGAGAAGAAGAGTTTCTCGTGACGGCACTTGTCCGAGAGCGCCTGCAGGAGCTCGGGGATGCGCCCCTCGATTTCGTCGGAGGTCCCCGTTTCAATCTGGGCGACCGTGAAGGAGACGCCGGCCTCGTTGTAGGCCTTGCTGTCGATGGAGAGGATCTTCTCGGTCGTGAGATCCGTCAGGCGGGCAGCGTTGGAGAAGATGTCGTGGGCCAGATCGACGATGTCGAGATTGAGTAGACCGGCCAGATAATCGGCCATGGTCCGGTCGACGTCGGTCGTCGTGGGTGACTGGAGCCCGAGCGTGTCGGTGATGATGGCCGAGAGCAGCAGCCCCGCAATCGGCTGGGTCAGGATGGCTTTCTGCTCCTGATAGAGGCAGGCCACGATGGTCGCCGTCGAGCCGACCACGCGGTTGATGAAGGTGATCGGCGTCTTCGTCGGGAAGTTGCCCAGCTTGTGGTGATCAATGATTTCGATGATACGGAATTGGTCCAACGCCTCGACCGCCAGGGAGAGCTCGTTGTGGTCGACCATGATGATGTCGACGTTCGGCTCGCGGTAGAGGTCGGTTTCGTTGATGGAGCCGACGACGACGCCATTGTCGTCGACCACCGGCAGCGAACGGGTCGGGGACTTCTGCACGGCCGGCAGGATGTCGCGGATGGCATCTGAGGGCTTGACCGGCGTCACGGGCACCTTGGGCATCGAGGAGACCGGCTTCGAATAGAGCGTCAGGTAGACCGTCGAGGCAATGTCGTAGGGCGAAATCAGCACCGAGATTTTTGCCTCCTTGGCCTTGGCGAACATCTCACGCGAGAGCGGTAGACCGCTGGTGAGGACGATGGCGCGCACGTGGTAGCGGACGCAAAGTTCGATGATGGCTTCGCGGTTCTCGACCAGCGCGATGGAGTTGGTCGGCATCTCGGTCTTGAGCACCTGCTCGAAGGTCTCGCGCGAGCATCCGGCGACCAGCAGGCGCGACTTGATGACCGTGTCGGGATCGAAGGTCAGCAGTGGCTGAGCCTGCAGCGTCTTGGCCAACAGGCCGATACTGATGGGAATGATTGCCTTGCGGTGCGGATCGGACTTGTGGATCAGGCTTTCGGCAAAGCTGTGGTGGGAGAGAACGTTCAGATAGTGTCCCTCGCGGTCGACGATCGGAATGGCCGGCAGCGACTCGCGGTCCATCGTCTCCAAGGCGTCCCAGAGCGCTGTGTTGCCGTTGACGGTATGCGGCTTGCCGCCGGGCAGGAAGTGCTCGACCTTCGGCAGCATGTCGGGAATGAAGGTCGGCGGCTGCACGCCGAACCGCTGCAGAATGTATTCTGTCTGCGGGGAGAGCTTGCCGGCACGGGCGGGAATGCAGTTCTTGTTGCCCTGCTGGCGCTTCAGGGCCGCGTAGGCGATCGCGGAGACTACCGAGTCGGTGTCGGGATTACGGTGGCCGATGACAATGGTCTTACGCTGGTTCGTATTCATGGCGCGCATTCTAGCATAAAGCACACACCGTGCGTCAGTAGGGCCGCGGCCGGCGCCTCTGATGCCCTCTGTGTCGGGCAAAAAGCCGAAAAGCGCCTCAACGCGTCGAAATCCGCCCCGAAAAGGGCTTCGAAGGCGTGATAAGAAAACTTTTTTGTTGATTTTCCCCCTATGTTTTGAGACAGTTATAGGACTTTTGCTTGGAAACGATAGTTTTTTTATCAGGTGACCAAATGAAACGTTGGACCGAAACGTTGCTCACGACGCTCCGTGAGGCGCCGCAGGATGCCGAAATCATCAGCCATCGCCTTATGATCCGCGCCGGATTGCTTCGCAAGCTTGCCGGCGGCCTCTACACCTATATGCCCTTGGGTATGCGTGCCCTTCACAAGCTTGAGGCCATCGTCCGTGAAGAGATGGACCGCGCCGGCGCCCAGGAGACACTCTTTCCCATTCTCCAGCCCGCCGAACTCTGGAAACAGACGGGCCGCTGGGAATCGATGGGCCCCGGGATGTTCCGCATGCAGGATCGCAAGGAGGCTTGGTACACCATGGCCCCCACCGCCGAAGAGGCTTTCACGGCCCTGATGAAAAACGAAATCTCCTCTTACCGTCAGCTCCCTGTCATCATCTACCAGATGCAGGACAAGTTCCGTGACGAGATCCGTCCACGCTTCGGTCTGATCCGCGGTAAGGAATTCATTATGAAGGACGCCTACAGCTTCGATCCCGACGAAGCCGCTTCCGACGTCAGCTACCGCAAGATGTACGATGCCTACGTGCGCATCTTCAAGCGCGTCGGCTTGGCCGCCAAGCCTGTCGAAGCCGATACCGGCGACATCGGCGGCAACTTCTCCCACGAATTTATGGTCTTCGCCGCCAGCGGCGAAGACGGCATCTTGGACTGTCCGGCCTGCGGCTACGCGGCCAACCAGGAGCGCGCCGAACGCCGCCTGCCTGAGATTGCCCCCGAGGCCGAGGCCGGGGCCGCCGAAGCAGTCGCCACCCCTGACAAGCATACCTGCGAAGAGGTCGCCGCCTTCCTCGGCGTGCCGCTTGAGCAGATCGTCAAGTCCCTCGTTGTTCTGGCCGACGGCAAGCCCGTCATGGTCCTCGTCCGCGGGGACCGCGAGCTCAACGAGCTCAAGCTCCGCCGCTTCCTGAACGGCGCCAGGATCGAGGCCGCTCTCGATGAGACCGTCGCCGACGCCGTCGGCCCCTGCGGGTCCATCGGCCCCGTCGGCGCCAAGATACCCGTCTACGCCGACATTGAACTCCAGGGCGCCGCCGACCGTATCGTCGGGGCCAACCGCGAAGGCTTCCATCTCTGTCACGTCTCCCTCGCCCGCGACGCGCAGGTCAAGGCCTATGCCGACCTCGTCACTGTCCGCGAAGGCGATCTCTGCCCAAAGTGCGGCGCGCCGCTGACCATCCGCCGCGGCACCGAGGTCGGTCAGTGCTTCAAGCTCGGCACGAAGTACTCCCAGGCGTTCGGCGCGACCTTCCTGGACGAATCCGGCAAGGCCCGCGTCATGCAGATGGGCTGCTACGGCATCGGCGTCTCCCGCACCCTGCAGGCCATCGTCGAGCAGTCCAACGACGCCAATGGCATCATCTGGCCCAAGGCCGTTGCCCCCTTCCAGGTCAACCTTCTGCTGCTCGATCCCGACAACGCCGAGGTCGTCTCCAAGGCCGAGGCCCTCGCCGCCGAACTCGAGGCGCGCGGCATCGACGTCTTTATGGATGACCGTCTCGAGCGTCCCGGCGTGAAGTTCAAAGATGCCGACCTCATCGGTCTGCCCGTCCGCGTCGTCGCAGGCGCCAAGGGCCTCTCCAAGGGCGGCTTCGAACTCCGTCGCCGTACGGATACCGAGTCCGTCATCGTTGCCCCTGAGTCCGCTGCTGACGCCGTCGCCGCGATGCTCGCCTAAGTCCCCTTTCACACTCTCAGATCCCTTGTCTTATAAAGAGGAAGAACCCATGAAAATGAAAAAGTCCATCCCCTCCACCAGCACCCGTCGCGATGTCTCCACGGTGATCGCCAAGACCCATGACATCTCCCAGTCGCTGGCCTATCAGATTATCGACACCACCTTCCAGACCCTCCTGGCCAACCTGATCGAGAACGGTCACGTTGAGCTCCGCGGCTTCGGCGTCTTCGAAATCGTCGAGCGCAAGGGCCGTAAAGGCCGCAACCCCAAGAAGCCGGCCGAGGAAGTTTGGATTCCCGCCCGCAAGTCTGTGAAGTTCCGCGCTTCCAAGCTCCTGCGCGGCGACCTCGTCGATGCCAAGGTCCACACCAAGCGCGACGTCTCCGTCACTGAGGACGCTGAATAATTCCGCGACGGAGCCCGGGTAATGAGTACCGTCTCCTTTGAAGCTCCGCGCGGCATGCGCGACTTTTATCCGGAAGACATGGCTTGGCGCAACCGCATTTTCGATGCGTGGCGCCGCTCCGCCCGCCGTTTCGGTTTCCAGCCCTACGACGCCTGCGTTGTCGAATCGCTCGAGCTCCTCCAGCGCAAGAGCGGCGAAGAGGTCTCCGAGCAGATTTATGCCTTCGAGGACAAGTCCGGCCGTAAGCTGGCCCTTCGTCCCGAGATGACGCCCACGCTGGCGCGTATGGTCGCGGCGCGGCAGTCTCGTCTGCCCTTCCCGATCAAGTGGTTCACCGTCGCCCAGTGCTTCCGCTACGAACGCATGACCCGTGGCCGCAAGCGCGAACACTATCAGCTGAACATGGACATCATCGGCTCCGAGGATGTCCTCTGCGAGGCTGAGATTCTCGGCGCTGCCGTCGACGCGATGCGCTCAATGGGCATGCCCGACGGCGCTTGGCGCATCCATGTCTCCAGCCGCGCGCTGCTCGGCGAGCTTCTCGCCGCCAGCGGTATTCCGGAGCGTCACCATCCCGCCGTCTTCATCGCCCTTGACAAGCGCGGCAAGATTGACGATTCCGAGATCGCCGACCTCCTGCGCGGCGAAGGCCTTGACGAAGCGGCCATCGGGAAGACCTTCGCGCTCCTCGCGGTCAACTCCCTCGACGAAGCGGCCGCGATGGTGGCCGCCGACTCCAAGGCGATGGCCGACCTGCGCGGTCTCTTCGACCTGGCTCACGCGATGGGTTACGGGGATCTGCTTATGTTCGACATCGCCGTCATCCGCGGCCTGTCCTACTACACCGGCATCGTCTTCGAAGCTTTTGACCTTCAGCGCAGGTTCCGCGCCATCTTTGGCGGCGGCCGTTATGACTCCCTGCTCGCCCTCGTGGGCGGTCAGCCGACGCCCGCCGTCGGCATGGGGTTCGGCGACGTCGTCGTCGGCGAAGTGCTGCGCGAGATTCTTGGCGACGCCTGCCCGGAACCCCGCGCCGGTTACATCATCGGCTATATGACGCCCGAGCAGCGCTCTGCCGCCGTCACCCTGGCCGCCTGGTTGCGCGCCGACGGGGAAACGGTTGACCTCAGCCTCGTGCCGCAGAAGCCGAAGCACTTCTTCGCCAAGGCCGGCAACAGCTCTGCTCTCAAGGCCGTCTACATCGGCCCCGATGACGTGGCTTCCGGCACCGCGCAGGCCAAGAATCTGCAGACCCGTGAATTTGAATCGCTCTCTCTGGCTCAGCCTGTTCAGCCCTAAGGGAGCGTCCTCCGCGACAACAAAAACGCCCCGCCGAGTGAATCGGCGGGGCGTTTTCTTTACCCGAAAGGCTTGCTTTTGGGATGGCTTCACGGCAGCCGCGGTGCGAGGAAGCTCCGCAGGGAATCGGCCAGTCCGGCCGTTGGTCCTCGTTCGTGCCAGAGGAGTTCCATTTGCGCCGCCACGCGCGCGCGGAACCTCCGCAGCCCCGTCTCCCCGAGCGCGCGGCGCATGGCCAGCTGCTGCAGGGCTAGCGCGTAACGGGCCTCGCGCGCCTCGATTCGGTCGCCGAGGGCTCTGCCGTCCCGTTCGAGGGTGTCCAGCGCGTCGAGCGCGCGGAGCAGGGCCTCGCGGTCAAGAGCCGGTGCCTTCTCCGGCGGCAGATTGTAGGCTTGGAAGAGTCGCGTCGCATTGGAGCCTTCTGCGTTGGCCAGCTGGGCCGTGTCACCCAAGGTCAGCAGGAAGGTTCCGAGCCCGTTGCATCCCGTCAGACGGTCCGTCGCGAGGGCGATGTCGGGTTCCTCTTCGGGATTCCATGCCAGCGACGCGGCCAGAACAAGCGCCGGCAGCGAGACGGCGTGGGGCTGCCAATGGCCCGCATCACCCCAGTCTGTCAGCAGGAGACCTTCGGAAGGAACCGCCGCGGCTACGCGGATGTTGGCGGTCATGTTGGCGGTACGTCCGCAGAAGCTCCGCCACGAGGAGGTGCCGGGCGCCACGGAGACGTGCAGTCCCGCCGCGCGGAGTTTCTCGGCCGAGGCCGCCAGCGGGTCGGTGGCCTCATAACCCCAGACGAGCCATTCGGCCTCCGGAAGGCGCTCCGCCGCGAGGGGAATGATCTCCGGATGGCGGATCAGCATATCAGCCCAGAAGCACGGACGCTTACCGTACTGCGCGGCAATGTCGGCCATCGCGCGGAGGTGGTTGACGAAGAGCGTGGCGCGGTCCCGGCCGCGAGAACGTCCCTGACCTAAATCGAAGACCTCGTCACCGCCGAGATTGGCCACTGTTGCGCGCGAAAAGCAGGGCAGCAGCTCATGGAGCAGGCCGCCGACGAAGCGGACCGCGTCGGGATCGGCCGTGGCGATACCGGTCGGAATGGCCTGAATCGAACCCCACGGGGTACGCGCGCCGCCCTCAGGGAGCTCTGCGTAGCGCAGGTAGGTGGGGTGGGCGAACCACCGTTCGAAATGCCCCAGGGTATTCTGGTTGGGCACCAGGTCGATAAAGCGGTCGGCGCAGTAAGCCTCCAGTGCGCGGATGTCCTCACGGGTGTAGGGCGTCGTGTTGGACCAGACCTCGGCGTGGTCGCGGTAGGCGAAGACATTCTCGAAGTAGAGCTCGAGACGGTTGAGCTTCAGCCGCGCCATGCGGTCAACGATTCCGAAAAGGGTTTGCAGGCTGTAGGTTCGGTTGCGGGAGACGTCGAGCATCAGCCCGCGCATGGGGTGGGCCGGCGTGTCGTCGGCGACAAAGGACGGAACGGGGTCCTGCGCCGTCAGGATTTGCGATACGGTCGCCGCGGCGCGGAAGAGGCCGCGGGCCGTCAGGGCAGCGGCATGGAGCCCTTCGGTGGCGACCGTCAGACGGTAACCTTCCGGATGGTTCGGGAGCGGCTCGCCGGTGAAGACCGGAGCGTCACCGACAATCAGCGTGTACTCCGGTGTCTTGCGGCAGAGCACGGTGAGATGCGGTACGGCCTCGCGCAGCAGACGGTGCGTCGCCGGTTGCGGTTCGGGCGCGCAGAGCGTCAGGATCGGTTCGGAAATGGGCAAAAAAGAACCGCTCCCAGTGGGCCGGAGGCCTCTCGGGAGCGGACTGAGCAGTGCGGCGAACGGACGCATCAGATTACGGGTGCGCAGCTCTCGCCTTCGGTCAGGCGGGTGTAGCACTCAGCGTAGATGGCGCTGGTTTTCTCGATGACCTCATCGGGAATCGCCGGAGCCGGCGGCTGGTGGTTGAAGTGGATCGAATCGAGCCAGTCGCGGACGAACTGCTTGTCCATGCTGGGCGGATTGGAACCGACCGCGTAGGTGGCCTTGGCCCAGAAACGGGAGGAGTCGGGCGTCAGCGCTTCGTCGGCGAGGACGACCTTGCCGTTCTCGTCCAGACCGAACTCAAATTTCGTGTCGGCCAAGATGATACCGCGGGCTTCCGCATGACGGGCCGCCTCGCTGTAGAGACGGATCGAGAGGTCGCGCAGCGCGTTGGCCAGCGGCTCACCGATGTCTTTGGCCATCTCCGCGACGGAAATCGCCATGTCGTGGTCACCGATTTCGGCCTTGGTGGTCGGGGTGAAGAGGACCTCGTCGAGCTTGGAGGCGTTCTGATAACCCTCGCGGATGGGCTGGCCGTTGACCGTGCCCTGCTTCTTGTATTCGGCCCAGCCGCTGCCGGTCAGGTAACCGCGGACGATGCACTCGTAGGGCACGACTTTCAGCTTCTTCACCAGCATCGAACGGCCGCGGAGCTCCTCCATCTTATTGAAGGGCGCAGGATAATCCTCGATGTCGACGGAAATCATGTGGTTCGGGCAGATTGACCCGAGCTTGCGGAACCAGAAGGCCGAAATGCTGTTCAGCACCTTGCCCTTGCCCGGCACGCCGTCGTCCATGATTACGTCGAAGGCGCTCAGGCGGTCCGTCACGACGATCAGCATCCTGTCGCCAAGATCGTAAATGTCGCGCACCTTGCCCTGGATCTTCTCCATCCCGGGAACCTCAACCTGCATCAACGCGCCACGCTTGTCAAATTTCATAGAGAGTCCTTCCTTAAATGAAAATCGCCTCATATTATCGCTAACCTGCGCCCAAAAGGCAACCAAGCGCCGTGGCGGCGTGATGTGCGCTATTCTCCATAATAAAGTGCACCGAAGCGTTCGGGAAGCGTGCCGGCATGATCCGCGGCACACAATGTAATTTTATGCATTGACTCCACGCCTCACACTGCTTATACTTTACCGCAATTTCATACGTCCGAAGGGACGATAACAGGAAGGTTACTAAAATGGCTAAAATCAAGTTCGCTGATGTTACTGAAGACATCACGACCCGTGAAGAATTCCCCCTCGAAAAGGCTCGCGAGGTGCTGAAGGACGAAGTCGTCGCCGTTCTTGGCTACGGCGTGCAGGGCCCTGCTCAGTCGCTGAACATGCGCGACAACGGCGTCAATGTCATCATCGGCCAGCGCAAGAGCGACGCCGAGAACAGCTCTTGGAACCGCGCCATCCGCGACGGCTGGGTTCCCGGAAAGACCCTTTTTGACATCGAAGAGGCCGCCGAGCGCGGCACCATCGTCATGATGCTGACCTCCGACGCCTCCATCAAGACCGTCTGGAAGCAGATCAAGCCCCACATGACCGCCGGCAAGGCCCTTTACTTCTCCCACGGCTTCGGCTATCACTACAGTGACCTGACCGGCGTCAAGGCCCCGAAGGGCGTCGACGTCATCATGGTGGCCCCGAAGGGTTCGGGCACCTCCGTCCGCCGCAACTTCCTCAACGGCGTCGGCATCAATTCCTCCTATGCCGTCGCCGTCGACGCGACCGGCCGCGCCATGGAGCGCACGATTGCCCTCGGCATCGCCGTCGGTTCCGGTTACCTCTTCCCGACCACCTTCGAGCGTGAGGTCACCTCTGACCTCGTCGGAGAGCGCGGCACGCTGATGGGCTGCCTCCAGGGCATCCTCAGCGCCCAGTTCAAGACCCTGCGCAAGCATGGCCACTCTCCCTCCGAAGCCTTCAACGAGACCGTCGAAGAGCTCACCCAGTCCCTCATCCGACTCGTCGACGAGAAGGGCATGGACTGGATGTTCTCCAACTGCTCCGCCACCGCCCAGCACGGCGCTCTTAAGTGGGCTCCCGAATTCGAAAAGGCCACTAAGCCCGTCTTCGAGAAGCTCTACAAGGCCGTCGCCTCCAAGGGCGAAGCCCGTGCCGTCATCCGTGACTGCGCAGGCAAGAACTACAAGGCCAAGCTCGAGGCCAAGCTCGAGAAGCTCCGCTCCAGCGAACTCTGGCGCGCCGGCGCAGCTGTCCGTGCCCTCCGTCCGCATGATCCCGTCCATGCCAACGCCGCCACGGCGGCCGGCGTCGGCGGCCGCGGTGCCAACTGAGGTCTTGGCAGACAGGCCCTTTCATGAAAAAGGCGCGCCCGATTGGGCGCGCCTTTTTTGGTGTGCTCGGCATGTACTCAATCCAAAAGGTGAAAGTCCCTAAGTCAGGAGATAACGCCAAGACGATAGCCAAGGGCGTCCGTCGTAAGGCGAAATCTGAAAGAAGCCAGAGGCAAACCGCTGATCCGACGAAGAGCAATTCCATTCGTCAGACTGTGGATGGTAAGCCTGCCAAACGAAGCGAAACCGAGCAGTTATCCGGGAGCACGGGATACAAATGACGCGGCTGCATGGCGGGAGACCGTGGGTGCTTATCCGATAGGCCCCCGGAATGGCGAGAATAGGGAGCCGCAGGGGAGTGGCAGATGGCACCCGATGGACCATACTCCAATCAATCACGGAGAGCAAGTGATGACACCGGAGCCCATATCTGACCGAGACACCCTGAATGCGTCCTGCCTGCAAGTCCTCAGGAATAAAGGCTGGCCCACTCTCACAGACGTATACGAAGGTAAGCCGGTTTGAGTGATGAGCAACCGCCCAGGACGAAGCCGCATGCTGGCCGGTGTGGGAGGACGGCGATGTAATCCGCTTCCTGCCCGCTAATCGTCTGACAGGTCTCAGGGCTCAAAGAGATCCAGCTGCAGATCGTTACCCGTCGGCACCATCTTGCGGCGCTTGGGGAGTTCCGCATAGATAGGCTTCTGCCCCTCGAGCGAGGCCAGAATCGTATTGGCCCGCGCAATGACGGGGTCGGGGATCCCGGCCAGCCGCGCTACGTGGATACCGTAACTCTTGTCGGCCGCGCCGGCCACGATGCGCCTTAAGAAGACGATGCTGTCGCCCTGTTCGCGGACCTGCACGGTGTAATTCTTCACGCCCGTCAGGGACGAAGCCAGTTCCGTCAGTTCGTGATAGTGCGTGGCGAAGAGGGTGCGCGCTTTGTGCTCAGGCGTATTGTGCAGAAATTCGACCACGCTCCACGCGATGGAGATGCCGTCGAAGGTCGAGGTGCCGCGCCCGATTTCGTCGAGAATGATGAGGGATCGCGGCGTCGCGTTGTTGAGGATGTTGGCTGTCTCCTGCATCTCGACCATGAAGGTCGAGCGGCCCCTGGCCAATTCGTCGCCGGCGCCGACGCGGGTGAAGATGCGGTCCATCACGCCAATCGTCATTGCCTCCGCCGCCACATAGCTGCCGATGTGAGCCATGACGGCCAGTACGGCCACCTGACGGATGTAGGTTGACTTACCGGCCATGTTGGGACCGGTAATCAGAATGAACTGCCGCGTTGTCCCGTTCATGTCCGTGTCGTTGGGCACGAAGCGTTCCGAAGCCTGGCGCACTTCGACGATCGGATGGCGCCCTTCGATAATCTTCAGCACGGTACTGTTGTCGACTGTCGGCCGCACATAGCCGAGCGCCAGCGCGCGGTCGGCGAACCCTTGCAGCACGTCGAGCGCCGACACGGCCGCGGCCGTCGCGCGGATCGCCTCCAGATGGGCCACCGCCGCCTCGCGGAGCTCCTGAAAGATCTGATACTCCAGTGCGTTGGCCTTGTCCTGTGCGCCGACGATTTTGGTCTCGTACGCCTTCAGCTCGGGCGTGATGAAGCGTTCGGCGTTCACCACTGTCTGGCGGCGTTCGTACGACGTCGGCACCATACTGAGCTGCGACTTGGAGACTTCGATGTAGAAACCGAAGACATTGTTGCGGCGGATCTTGAGCGTGCGGATGCCCGTCGCCTCAATCTGTTCCTGCTGATAGCGCGCTACCCACGAGTGGCCCTCCTGGGCCATCTGACGGAGCTCGTCCAGCCCGGCGTTGTAGCCGGCGCGGATCAGGCCGCCCTCGCGGACGGTGATGGGCAGTTCATCGGCGAGCGCGGCCGTCAGGCGGCCCGTCAGTTCGGGCACCTCGGAGAGGGAGGCGCGCAGTTCGCCGAGCAAAGGGCTGGAAACGCCTTCCAGCACGCTTCGCAACGCGGGAATCTGCGCCAGCGAATCGGCCAGCATCTTCAGGTCGCGCGCGTTGCCCGTGGCGTTGGCCAGACGGGTCAGGACGCGTTCGAAATCGCGGGTCTCGCCCAGTACGGCGCGGATTTCCGTCAGCCGCTTACGGTCGCGGACGAACGTCTCTACGGCGTCCTGGCGGGCCCGGATGGCCCCGACGTCGCGCAGGGGAGAGCGGATCCAGTCCCGCAGACGGCGGTGGCCCATGGGATTCTTTGTGCCGTCGAGCACGCCCAGGAGGGTTTCCTCCTCGCGCACACCGCCGGGGTGGGGGAGCAGATCGAGATTGCGGCAGGTATTCTCGTCGAGGATCAGGAAGGCCTCGTTGCGGCGGACGTCGAGCGTCCGCACGTGGTCGATGGTGCGGCGCAGGTCATGGCGGACATAATGGAGCAGGGCTCCGGCGGCCTGAATCCAGAGGGGCCGCGTATCGCCGCAGTAGCCCTCCAGCGAATGGACGCGGAACTGACGGCAGAGCGTCTCCTCGGCCATGTCGGCCGCGTAACGCCAGGGTGCCGTCTCGGTGACCGACCCCAGAATGCCGCAGTCCTTCAGCGCCGCGAAGCGGTCGTGCTGATCCTCGCAGATCAGCGTTTCGCTCGGCGCGACGCGCCGCAATGCCTCGACCAGCGAACCGACGCTGTCGCAGCTCTCGACGCGGCATTCGCCCGTGGAGAGTTCCAGCGCGGCCAATCCGTACCGGTTGCTCTTCGGATCGGCCAGCACGGAGGCGACGTAGTTGCTCGTCCCCGCGTCCAGCAGCGCCTCCTCGATGACCGTGCCGGGTGTCACGATGCGGGTGATTTTGCGGCGGACCAGTCCCTTGGCCAGCTTCGGGTCCTCGGTCTGTTCGCAGACCGCGGCCTTCAGACCGGCGCGGACGACCTTCGCCAGATACCCATCCAAGGCGTGATAAGGCACGCCGCACATCGGCACGCCCGCGCGACGCGTCTCAGCCACCCCCAGAATCGGGGCCGCCCGCCGCGCGTCCTCAAAGAACATCTCATAGAAGTCGCCCATGCGGAAGAAGAGAATCGTATCGTCATCCAGCTCTTCTTTCGTCCGCCTGTATTGGCGCATCATGGGCGTCAGCCCGTCCTGTTCAGTTCGCATAGGTGTATTGTACCCAAAAACCCTCGGGCTGTCTCCTTCCTCTACGCTTGCTTGCGCTTCAGGCGGGATTTTGCGAGCGGCACGAGAATCCAGAGCCCGATGGCGGCGACGGCCGCGGCCGCGGCGCGGTTGACCCAGACCGCGGCGCCCGGCACGTCCTTCAGCCAGTCGGCCAGCAAACCGCCCAGAAGGGCGACGGCCGCCATCACGGACGCGGCCGCCAGAACGAAGAGACCGCCCAGCACAAGGAGACTCCGGAAACGGTGCGGGCAGGGCTCCGGCAGAAAGCGCGGCAGAAAGGCCACGAAGAAGAGAATGACCTTGGGGTTGGAGATGTTGAGAATCACCCCGCGCAGAAAGAGCCGCGGCAGGGAGAGCGCTTTGGCCTGCCCTGTCAGTCCGGACGCGCTGCCGAGCATGCCCCACGCGACCCAGAAGAGGTAGAGCGCTCCGAAGAGGGAAATTGTGTCGGCCGCGGCGGGGAAGCGCTTCACGAGTGTCGCAAGGCCCAGCGCTGCCAGCAGGACATGGACGCAGACGCCGCTCACCAGACCGCCCGTCACGGCCAAACCCGCCGAAGCGCCCGCGGCGGCCGACTGCGCCAGGACGAAACAGTTATCGGGTCCCGGCGCCAGCGCCAGGATCAGTGAACTGAGGAAGAAGAGAGGCAGCCGGAAATGTCCGGCCGAGGGCGTTTTATAGATACGGCGTGAAAATATCTTGATTTTTTGAGCTGTTTCTGATATCATACGGGGCATGGAAAACGAACTGAAAACAAGCCCTCGCGATAATCCTGAAACCC
>CALXSH010000034.1 GCA_944391065.1 uncultured Kiritimatiellota bacterium
CATCGAAGCATCCCGAGTGGAATGTCTTGTTTTATTTGTGTGGGGTTGTCGTAGGAGTGCGGGGAGTTTTAGAGGGGCGCACAGCTCCCTCTAAGCATAGATTACCCACAAATTCTTTCGAAGACCCGCAAGACTAAATGCACCCCCTCATTCGGAAGGTTTAAGTGCGCCTACGCGCTTAGGCCGTAGGCTCACCTCGGATGGCGAGTGACGGTTTTGAAATATACACGACATCTCCAAAAAAAGTGCTTGTACATTTGTTCGGGCTTTTGCTATTATGGTCGGCGTTTTCAGCGCCTCTAGCTCAATTGGATAGAGCATCTGACTACGGATCAGAAGGTTGGAGGTTCAAATCCTCCGAGGCGCGCCATTCCACCCGATTGCGGGGTTGAGCAGCCAGGTAGCTCGTCAGGCTCATAACCTGAAGGTCATAGGTTCAAATCCTATCCCCGCTACCAATTTTTCGGGCCGTGAGCGACGCTCACGGCCTTTGTTTTTCCGGGTGGCGCCGTCCAGTGTCCGCACACCGGAAAGTTATACGGCAAGGCCGGCTGACGCAAGGTGGCGAGGGGGATTGATGTGCTATAATTGCGACATAAACCAGCCGCGTTTTAATAAGACGGCAACAACTATAAAGGGAGGTTTATAAAATGGCTATCAGAGCTATGATATTCGTGGACGGTGCCTGGCTGTACAAAGGTCGGCAGGCGCTTTTTGACAAGCTTGGCGAGAAGGGCTTCGAGATCGACTATAAGCGGATCCCGGACATCATCGCGCAGACGCTTGCCGAAATCACCGGCCAGGAGGTCGATATCGTCCGGACGTGCTATTACGGTACGCTGCCGGTGAACAAGGTCGGTTTCAACCCCGCGAAGCAGAAGATTTTTTATGATTTTCTCGGCGAGCAGTGCGGCTATGAGATGAACATCGCCGATGTGGATTTCCGCAAGGAACCGACCGCGCAACCGGAGTCGAAGTGGGTGAACGCGGATCTGGCCTCGGAGATGACCTATCTGGCGACGCTGCCGGGCGCGTATGACGTGGCTGTACTGGTGGGCGGCGATGCCGATTATGTCCCGGTGCTGCGCCGCATCCGCCGTCTGGGCAAGCGTGTCCAGCTGGTGGCGATGAATACCTCGGGCCGTCCGATTTCGAGCCGCATGCTGATGACGGCGACGGGCTGCTTCGATTTTCCGCATCTCTTCATGGATGAGCACGCGGCGGAGTTCCGCCTGAAGCGTCAGGCTCAGACGCGCGTCTGCATGAGCTGTGGCAAGGAAGAGGAGACGACCTGGGCCGGTGAGGATTTCTACTGCGCCGAGTGCCGCGCGAAGCGCACGCGCAAGGTGCGCGTCTGCGACAACTGCGGCAAGGAGGAGGAGACGACCTGGGACAAGGACTTCTTCTACTGCGCCGAGTGCCGCGCGAAGTACCGCGCCAGTCAGGCTGGCGGCGCCGCGGCGCCCGCCACGGCGGAGAAGCCCGTCAAGAAGGCGTAAGGCGACCGTATGACGGCATGAAAAAAGGGGCATCCGATTGCGGATGCCCCGATTTTTTCGCGTCACGCGCGCCCTCAGCGGACGAGGCTCATGAATTCGGCGCGGACGGCGGTGTCGCGGAAGGAGCCCAGGAGGGAGGAGGTGACGGTGACGGCGTTTTGCTTCTCGACGCCGCGCATCATCATGCAGAGGTGGGCGCAGCTCATGACGACGCCGACGCCTTCGGCTCCGGTGATCTCCTGGATGGCGGCCGCGATTTCTTCGGTGAGGCGCTCCTGAATCTGGAGGCGGCGGGCGAAGCAGTCGACGATGCGGGCGATTTTGCTGAGACCGATGACGTGGCCGTTGGCGATGTAGCCGACATGGCAGCGGCCGTAGAAGGGCAGCATGTGATGCTCGCACATCGAGTAGATTTCGATGTCGCGGACGATGACCATGTTGTTGGCGGTCGATTCGAAGACGGCGCCGTTGAGCACCTCCTGAGGGGTGGTACGGTAGCCGTGGGTGAGGTAGGTGAGGGACCTGGCGACGCGTTCGGGCGTCTTGAGCAGGCCCTCGCGGTCCGGGTCTTCGCCGAGCTCGATGAGCAGGTCTCGGACCAAGGCCGCGATGCGTACCTGATTGGGTTCTTTGGGCTGCATCAGGCGATCACCACTTCGTGCGGGGTGTTGCGGGTAAGGACCTCGCAACCGGTCTCGGTGACGACGATGAGATCCTCGATGCGGACGCCGGTGTCGCCGGGAATGTAGATGCCGGGCTCGACGGTGATGACCATGCCGGGCTCGAGGACGGTCTCGCAGACGCGGCTGAAGGAGGGCATCTCGTGAATCTCAAGGCCGACGCTGTGGCCGAGGGCGTGATCGTAGTATTCACCGTAGCCGTAGCGGCCGATGACGTCGCGGGAGAGCTTGTCCATGTCGCAGCAGCGGACGCCGGGCCTGACGGCCCGAATGACGGACTGATTGGCCTCGAGGACGATGTCGAAGATCTCTTTGAAGCGCTTGGTGGGGGTGCCGCAGAAGACGGTGCGGGTCATGTCGGAGCAGTAGTCGTCGACCATGACGCCCATGTCGATGAGGAGTTCGCTGTTGGGCTGGAGGATGGTCTCATCGGGCTGGTGGTGGCACTCGACGGCGTTGGTGCCGGCGCAGATGATGGGCGAGAAGGATTCGGTCAGACCGCGGGAGGCCATGATGGTGCGGAAGTGACGGAGCATCTCGAGTTCGCTCATGCCGGGGCGGAAGGTCTCGGTGAGTTCGGCGAAGAGGGCGGAGTTGGCCTCGGCGCTGCGGCGGATGGCGTCGATCTCACGGGCGCTCTTGATGCCGCGGATGCCGGAGATGAGGGTGCTGACGCTGACCCACTTGACGTTTTTGAGGGTTTCCTGGAGGGGCAGGAACTGGGCGACGGCGAGGGTGCCCTCGTAGCCGACGTGCTTCCAACCGGCGGCCATCTTGGCGTAGACTGCGAGCTGTTCGGCGGTGGGGCCGAATTTGCGGATTTCCATGCCGCGGAGGACGCGGTGGGCGACTTCGAGGTAACGGAAGTCGGTGTAGAAGATCGGCTCGCCGGCGCGTTCAACTAGGAGGAGACCGTTGCTGGTGGTCAGACCGGTGAAGTAGTTGCGGTTGACGGGGGAGTAGATGAAGACGGCATCGATGTCCTGGGCGTCCATGGCGGCCTGGAGCTTGGCGATGCGTGCTGTACGTTCATGATCCATAGCACAAATCCTTTCTGAAAAAACGCCTAAAAGTATAGCACATTGCGTCGCCGTCTCTGTTATACTGGCAATCGGTCCGGGCGGATACGCGATGCCCCGGGCAAAGGAGCGATTTATGGAAGTGACAGTCGAAACGCATGGCCGCCTGCCGGTCGGTCTCGACCGCGGGCGCCTGCGCCGGGCCGCGGTGTACTGCGCGGCGGCCGCGGAACGTTGGAGCCGTCCGGAGGCGCCGTGGCGGGAGGTGACCGTATATCTGGTGCATGACCGCCTCTGCGCGGAGGTCAACCGCGCTATCCTCAATCACGAGGGGCCGACGGACGTCATCACGCAGCGGTACGAACCGATGCCGGGCGAACCGCCGGGGCTGATCGGGGAGATTTACGTCAATCTCGACGAGGCCGCGCGGATGTCGGCCAAGCTGGGGCGGACGACGGTCGAGGAGGAGACCGTGCTCTACATCGCGCACGGCTGCGACCATCTGACCGACGCCGACGACGGGACGCCGGAGGAACGTGCCGCGATGCGCCGCCGCGATCTGCGCTGGATGCGTGCCGCGCTGCGGCAGGCCTGAGCGCGCGTGACGGATCGGAGAAACCGGAAGGGCGAGAATCGGAGCCGTCAGAGGCGTTTCTGGCGGTGGCCGACGCGGTAGCGCCCGCGCGTGGCGAGCAGGTAGGCCTGCATCGGACGGCAGGCGCGCGGGATGCGGCGGCGCGGGATGAAGAAGGGGTCGGCCAGGGAGGGCAGATAGTTGCCGTCGGCGGCCAGGGCGGCCTTGTAGCCGGCGGCCTTGGCGGCGGCGCGCAGGCGTTCGGCGCCGCCGGCGGGGTAGGCGAAGACGGGCGGGGTGTGCCCGAGGATGCCGGTGAGACGGCGGCGGTCGCGGGTGATGGCTTCGGCCAGCGCTTCGTCCGTGACCGTATCGTCAGGCAGGGCGCAGGTGCCGCCGAATTCGACGCGGCCGGCGTGGGCCAGTTCGCGGATTTCGAGCGGGGAGACGTAGCGCGGGTCCTCCCCGACGGGATTCAGGAAGCAGGTGGCCTTGGCGTGGAAGCGCTCCAGGATGGGCCTGAGCACGGTGTAGAGGTCACGGGTGCCGCCGTCGAAGGTCAGGACGACCGATTTGCGCAGGGGCGCGGCGAGGGCCTCGGAGACGGTCTGGAAGTTGTAGCCGGCGGCGATGAGATCGCCGATGAGGCGTTCCAGCGCGGCGGGCCTGAAGGTGCGTTCGGGATGGTCCGGGTCAATCGGGTCCTCTCCGACGCCGTCGGCGACGAGGAAGATCGGGATGTCGCGGGCCGACCGCGGACGCCACCAGGCGGTCCACAGGGAGAGAAGCACCGTGACGGCGATGCAGACGAGTGCGCCAATCAGACGGATCAACCAGGGAATCGGGCTCATCATGCACCAAACGGTGAGCAGCAGGGCCCAGACGGCCGCCGCCCAGCGGAAACGCGTTTCGTAGGATGAAAATCCCCATGTCATAATCGTATCCTCCGGTATCCGGGTATGAAATCAGTCCTTCGCGGATTTGCGTCCGATTCGGAAGCCCAGGGCCTTGAGCTTGCGTATCTGCTCCGCCGTGGCGCCGACGGGCACGACGGTCGTGGCCGTGAAGAGGCGACGGTGAAGGACGGTTTTGCGGAGGCTGTCGAAGGCCGCTCGGCGGCCCTCGGAAAGGGGTGAAAAGGCGGCGCGGAAGCGGGCGTCCTCAGCCAGGGTGTCGCAGCAGGCGGACGTGGCGGCGTGGAGAACGGCTTCGTCGGAGAGACCGGCACAGTCGAGTGTCAGGCGGGGAACGGGTGCGGCGGGATAGGCCGGACGGCGCCCTGCGGGGACGCCGAGGAAGTCGCAGGCGGCCTGGTAAACGGCGTAGGTGCCGTCGGCGCGGCCCTCGTAGGCGTGGCCGGCGATGTGGGGGCTGGCGATGGCGGCCATTGCGGCGAGTTCGGGGCTGTAGTCGGGTTCACCCTCCCAGCAGTCGACGACGACCTCGGAGAGAAGCCCTGTTTCGGCCATGGTGGCGAGGAGGGCGTTGTCGCAGACGGGACCGCGGGCGAGGTTGAAGAGGACGGCGCCGGGCTTGGTCAGACGGACGCGCGGACCGGAGAAGAGGCCGACGGTTTTGTCGGGGCCTTCGCGGGTCAGGGGCGTGTGGAAGGTGATGACGTCGCTCAGCGGGAGCAGGGTGTCGAGCTCGACGAAGTCGGAGGCGGCATATTCGCGTTCCTTCCGCGGCGGGTCGCAGCGCAGGATACGCATACCCAAGGCCTCTTCGGCGAAGCGGGCGACGATTTTGCCGACGTGGCCGACGCCAACGACGCCGAGGGTCTTGCCGGCCCAGGTCGTCCTGCCCCGGGCACCGAGGGTGAGGAGAGCGGAGACGAACCAGTCGGCGACGCTCTCGGCGTTGCAGCCCGGCGCGGTGGCAACGGTGATGCCGAGGCGGCGCAGTGCCTCAAAGTCGATATGGTCGGTGCCGGCGACACCGCTGCCGACGAAGCGGACCTTGGTGCCGGCCAGGAGGTCGGCATTGAGCTTGCAGGTGGAGCGGACGAAGAGGAGCTCGGTGTCGCCGAGGTCGGCCTTGGTCAGAACGCGGCCGTCGCAGGGTGAGGCGTCGCCCAGTCGGGCGAAGAGGGTCTTGCCGTGCGCCATGTTGCGGTCGTAGAGAAGCTTCATGATCAGAGGGCTTTCAGCTGTTCCGGGGTGATGGTGAATCCGCGTCCGCACATGTGGCAGTAGATGTCGGTGGGTTCGCCCTTGGCGATCAGGGCCTCGCGGTCCTCCTTCGGCAGGGTCCGGAGCATGGCGATGACCTTTTCGTCCGAACAGGTACAGGCGAAGCGTATCGGCTTCTCTTCGAACCCGGTGGGCGTTACGCCGAGGAGGGCGGCGATTTCGGCGATGTCGGCCCCGCGGTCCATGGCGGCCTGGACGGAGCCGTCGTCGAAGCGTTTCTCGACGTCGCCGCAGGCGGATTGGTCGGCCTCGGGCATGAATTCGCAAAGGAGGGCGTGGGCGCAGGCGACGTGGCCGTCCTCGCTGGCGGCGGAAATCTGGGCGTAGGCGCGGCGCTGGAGGGAATTGTTGAAATACTCCTCGAGGATGTCGGTGACGGAGAGGTGGTCCTCGAAACCGCAGCCGAAGACGGCGTGGGTGTCGGCGCCGGAACGGTCGGAGACGATGACCGCGCACTGGGCTTTGCATCCGATGGCTTTGCGGAAGAGCTCTTTGTCGGAGATGTCGGCGTCGTCGAGCTCGGGCAGGACCTTGCGGCGGACATAGCCGCGGACGGTCCCCTCATGGGTGACCTCAATGACGGCGCCGCGGAGCTGGCCGTCGGGGAAATTGACGCGCAACAGGACGGTCTGGCCGTCATGGTCGGTCAGGGTGCCGAGGAGGGCGGCGGCCGCGGTGAATTCGGCCTGAATGAGGCCGGCGACGGGGCCGCAGAGATGGTTGCGTTCGAGGGTTCTGGCGGTGTCGGTGACGTTGGCCAGGGTCAGGACGAGGTGATCCTTGGCGCAGACGGCGGTAACGCGCCGGTCAAGGGAATTCTGGGTCATCGGTAGACTTCCTCCTGCCATTCGTAGGCATCGGTGTAGGCGGCTCCGAACATCGTTTCAAGCATGAAGTTCAGGATGCGCTGCCCGGAGAAGAGGGCGTGGTAGCGGGCCCGGCCGGCCGCGGCGACGGCCTGACGTTCGGCGTCGTGCGCCTGGTACCAGAGCAGCTTCTCCACGAGGTCGGGCACGTCGTGGTACCAGAGCGCCTCGCGGTCGGAGAAAAAGGCCTGCATCTGGTCGCCGTCGTAAACAGCCGTCAGCAGACCGGAGCCCATCAGGTGGGCGACGCGGTCGGAGGAGTACCATTTCATGCCGAAGTAACGGTTGATATTGAGCCCCATCTTGGCGCCGGCGAGGAGATCGTCGTAGGCCGCACCGCCGACGATCGGCGGTGTGCCGCCCATGCCGACGAGCTTGAAACGGATCGGTTTGTCCTTCAGGGCGGAGCCGAGGCGCTCGATGAAGCCCAGGCGGGGGTCGCCCCTGCGGGGCTGGCCGGCGTAGAAGATGTCGCAGTCGAAGCTGTCGGCGGGACGGGTGCTGTTGTTTAGGGACTCGAGGGCTTCGTCGGCGGGGTTTGGCATATAGGCCACAATGTTTTTGCCGGTCACGAAGGGCCTGAGGTACTGTGCGCCAGCGGTGGTGGCGAAGAGGACGTCGCAGACGGGCATACGGATACGCATCTGTTCCTGCGGGTGGGCGTCGCACATCGGGTCGACGTTGAAGTGGGCGATGCGGACCTTGGGCAAGCAGCGGCGGATTTCGGCGAGGGCGGCATTGCGGATGAAGTCGCAGTGGCCGATGAGGATGGCGTCCGGGCGGAAGTTCATGGCCGTCTTGACGAGGGCGGCATTGACGCGGCGGGTGCCGAGGGCCCTGATGCCGTAGCCCATGAACCGGGCCATGTCACGGTCGGAAAATTCGCAGAGGCGGTGGTTGCCGCGGACGGCACCGCAGGCCAAGGCCCGGCCGGGCCCCATACGGAGATTGCCGTAACGGCGGATGAGAAGATTGTCGATCAGCAGAATACGCATGACGGCCTCCGATCTTCAGGCAATTTCCGAAAGGGCGCCGTCCTCGGGAATGTGTCCGGGGGCGGCGAGCAGGTTGACAAGCAGGGTCCTTCCGCGTTCCGTCAGGCGCCCTCCCGCGACGAAGGGGCGGCCGCGGCGGATTTCGGCGGGGTCGTGGGAAAGCAGGGCGCCGAAGGGCGTCGGGCGGTCCGGCGTGAAGGCGCGCACGGCCGTAGGGATCCCTTCGCAGGAGAAGGTCACGGCCAAGTGGCTGCCGGTGCCGACGGGACGCAGGCGCGGGTGGCGCTTCAGAATGTCCAGACGGTTCAGCACCGTGGCCGGCAGCGCCACCGTCATCGCGGGCGGCAGCGAACGGAAGAGGGCTGCGACGTCGACGTAACCCTTCCGGCGCTGTTCGGCAAAGACGAGGCAGGGATCGATGCCCAGGAGGTTGGCGCCGTTCCAGACGCCGTGCTGGGGATCGATGAGGGGATAGAAGCGGTTCAGCATGATGCCGAACTCGAAGTGAAGATGGGACCGCCCCAACGGAATGTCGGGGGTATGGCCCAGAACCCCGAGTGGCTGGCCGGCCCTGACGGTCTGTCCGGCGCGAACGGCGGTGTCGAAGCGGTTTAGGTGGGCATAGAGCGTATAGACGGGGCCAAAGTCCGGCACATCATGGGTGAGGACGGCGTAGTTGCCGTAAAGGGATTCGTTACGGTCGCAACGGTTGAGATAGACGATGAGGCCGTCGGCGGCGGCACGGACCGTGTCGGTCGGGGCCGTATTGCGGCGCCAAGGCTGAAGCGGGGCAATGTCGATACCTTCGTGGAAGCGCGGCGACCCGTCGGCATAGCGGCGGACATTGCCGAACATCCCACTACGCGGATTGCCGGTGCCGGTATCCATGAAGACGCCCTCAAGCACCGAACCGTCCAAGACCCGCTGGCCTGTCGGCGGCGCGATGCGCAGACAGCCTGCCGGCGGTGTGCCCGTCGGGGTGGCGTACATCGTCAGGCTTCCGGCCGAAAGCCCCGTCAGAAGGATAAAGTTTCGCCGTGAAATCATCGTCACTACGTATTATAGCAGAAGGGGGCGACGGGAAGAGAAGCCCACACAAACAAAAAGGCCCGCGGCAATTGCCGCGGGCTTGGTCGGAAGATACAAAAAAGACCGCGGCAATGCCACGGTCTCAAGAATGGTGGTGGGTCTACGATTCGAACGTAGGAAGGCAGAGCCAGCGGATTTACAGTCCGCCCCAGTTGGCCACTTTGGTAACCCACCGAACGTGAAAGTGCGCATATTATGGCAAACCCGCCTTCGGAATACAAGCCTTTTTTTGACAAAAGCGCCTTTTGCCGGGTTTTCGGGCCGGTTCAGCCGTTCAGGGGGCGTCGACGGCGAAGCAGAGGCCGTCCCAGGCGGGTTCGTTGGGGGCCAGGGCATTGATCAGCTCGGCGTGCGTGAGGTCGTGGGAGAAGTGGGTGCAGAGGGTACGCCTGGCCGCGACGCGCGCGGCGTAGTCCCGCGTGGCCTCCAGCGTCAGATGGGTCGGATGGGGCCGGACGCGGAGCATATTGAGAATCAGCACGTCGAGTCCCCGCATCAGCGCTAAGGTCTCCCCGGGAATGACATGGACGTCAGGCAGGTAGGCCAGCGAATACCCGGCGAAGTCGACGCGGTAGCCGAAGGTCTCGGCATTGCCATGGACCACGGGAAGGGGGGTGACGGTCGCGCCGAGGGCCTCGAAGGGGCCGGTGACCGGCGTGAACGCAATCAGCGGCCGGTAGAGCCCGATTTTGTTTGGCGCGTCGGAGATGTAGGGGAAGATGCGGCGCATGCCGGCAATGGTTTCGGGGCCGGCGAAGCAGGGAATGACCTGGCCGCCCTGGATGGTATTGAAGCGGCGGACGTCATCGAAACCGAAGATGTGGTCGGCGTGGAGGTGGGTGATGGCCACCGCGTCGACGCGCGGTACCTTCCAGCGCAGGCAGGCCGCGCGGAAGTCGGGGCCCGTGTCCAGAATCAGGACGCGGCCGTCGAGCCACAGGCAGAGGGAGGAGCGGCAGCGCGCGTCGCGGAGATCGGCGGAGGTGCAGACCGGGCAGTCGCACCCGATCATCGGTACGCCGACCGAGGTGCCGGTACCCAGAAAGAGGGCCCCGAACCGGGTACCCTCGGGAAGGTTATCGAAGGGAGAGCCCATCTCAGGCAAGAATTTGTTTCTCCCAGGCGCCGAAGCCGTCGCGGGTACCGACAAAACGGAGGCCGACGGGGTGATTCGCGCTGTAGAGAATGGTTTGAATCACGCCGTCCTTGGAGCCGTCGTCGATACGGCGTTCGTCCAGGCTGTCGCCGCGGCAGCAGCCGAACGTGTGGAATTCGGTGTCCTCGACCTTCATGAAAAGCGGCAGGGCGGGGTCGGTCCAGGGCGTGGTCGGGCGGCCTTCGCGTTCGGCCAGGAGGTTCTGGGCCGCGAGGGTGCCCATGGCGGTGGCACGGCGGACGGCGCAGACCGGGCGGGCCTCCGTCGGACGGGCCAGATCGCCGGCGGCATAACGCATGGGGGCGAAGGAAAGATCGGGGTTTGTCAGCAGGCCGCAGTCGGCCTTGGCACCGAGGGCTTCGCCGAGGGCGGTGACGCCGCGGGCGCCGGTGGAGCAGAGGAGGAGGTCGTCCTCCACGAGGGTCCCGTCGCCCAGACGGATGCCGTTGGCCTCGATCTTCGCGACGCAGGCGCCGACGCGGAGGGTGATGCCTTTGGCCTCCAGCGTCTTCTCCAGCACCTTCGAGCAGGCGGGTCCGAGGACGCCGCCGACGAGGGCAAAGGATTCGATGACGGTGACCTTCAGCCCGGCCATGGCCGCGCGCAGGGCCGATTCGAGTCCGAGGACGCCGCCGCCGATGACGGTCAGACGGGCGCCCGGACGGATCTCGGCGCGGATGCGCATCGCGTCCTGAACGTTCCAGAGGGTATGCAGGCGGGCGCGGTCGCCTTCAAAGGGCGGCACGAAGGGCACGGAGCCCTGCGTCAGGATGACGCCTGCGTAATCCTTCAGTTCGTCCGGGGAGGTGACGGTCCTGTGGATCAGGTTGATGCCGTCGGCGTAGAAGGACGCGGGCTTGATGGCGATGGCGTCCGGTTCGGCCTGGCCGAAGGCGACCGCAATCAGACGCGGACGGAAGTAGGGCAGGGTATCCTCGGCCGTGAAGAGGTCGACGGCGAGACCGGCGGCCTTGAGGACCGCGGCGGCGGCGACGCCGGCGTGGCCGGCACCGACAATGGCGACTTTATCGGACATGGGGACTCCAGTTTTCATGGTCGGCCCGGCGCGCGCGCTGAGCGTCGATCCAGCTTGATTCGGTGATGATCAGATCCATGGGAATGTCGTGCTCGTCCTGCGGCAACGGTTTGTCGGCGATCTGGAAGTCAAAGGCGAGGCCGACCTTCAGTACGGTGGGGCGGAGCCCCTTCAGGAGGCGGTCGTAGAACCCCGCGCCGAACCCGATGCGGCCGCCGCGCGTGTCGAAGGCCAGGCCGGGGATGAGGACGATGTCGATTTCGCCGCGGGGGAAGCGGGTCCCGAGAAGGGGTTCGCGGACGCCGTAATGACCGACGCGGAGCGGGGTGCCAAGCGCCAGGGGCGCCCAGTGGTAGGCCTGCTCGGTATCGCTCCAGCGCGGCACGCAGAGCGGCTTGCCGGCGACCATGAGGGCGGCATTGATCGGTTCGGTGGAGACTTCGCTGCCGAAGTCAAGGAAGGTGGCGAAGGTCCGGTAGCGGGCGAAGAGATTGGCGGCGCGGGGATCGGAAGCAATCTTGAGAATCGACTCGCCGGCCATGTAGCGGTCAATCTGGTTGATCTCCGCACGGCGGGCTTTCATGGCTTTTCGGATTTCGGATTTGGTCATGGACGTATGGCGCCTTCGCTGTCGATCAGCCACTTGCAGGTGGTCAGTGCGGCCGGTCCCATCGGGCCGCGGGCATGGAGTTTCTGGGTGGAAATGCCGATTTCGGCGCCGAGACCGAACTCGCCGCCGTCGGTAAAGGAAGTGGGGGTGTTGACGTAGACGCAGGCAGCGTCCACTTCGCGCCGGAAACGGTCGGCGACAGCCGGATCGCGCGTGACGATGGCCTCGCTGTGGCCCGAACCGTATTGGGCAATGTGTGCGACGGCTTCCTCGTAGGAGTCAACGATGCGCAGACTGAGATTCATTGAGAGCCACTCCCGGCCGTAGTCGTCCTCATGGACCGTGACGCCCTTCTCCAGCATGGGCCGGAGAATTTCGGGCAGGAGCGGTTCGAGGGCGCGGTGGACCAGCAGGCAGTCCAAGGCGTTGCAGACGGAGACGCGGCGGGTCTTTGCATTGTCGGCGACGCGGGCGGCCAGGACGGGGTCCGCGTCGCTGTGGAGATACATATGGCAGACACCGGCGCCGGTCTCGATGACCGGGACTGTGGCCGCCTCGCGCACGGCGCGGATGAGGCGGGCGCTGCCACGCGGAATCACCACGTCGACCAGACCCTCGGCGCGCATGAGCTCGGCCGCGGCCTCATGGGTCGGCGGGAGCAACGTGACGGTCGCTTCGGGCAGGCCAGCCTCCCGCAGCGCGGCATGGAGGGCTGCGACGACGGCGCGGTTGGTCCGGTCGGCCTCACGACCGCCCTTGAGCACGGCTGCGTTGCCCGTGCGCAGACAGAGCGAAGCCACGTCGGCCGTGACGTTGGGACGCGCCTCATAGATGCAGCCGACCGTACCGAGCGGCACGGAGACGCGGCGGATGCGGATGCCGCTGGGCATCGTCCTGGGCGGATCGAGATCGCGCCCAAGCACGTCCGGCAGACCGGCCACCGCTTCGGCCGCGGCGGCGATGGCTTCCAGACGGGCGGGATTCAGCGTCAGGCGGTCCCGGCGGGGATCCTCCCCGGCCATGGCTGCGACGTCGGCCGCGTTGGCCTCCAAAATGGGACCCGCGGCGCCGCGGAGTGCGGCGGCGAAGGCCCTTACCAAGGCGGCGCGGGCGTCGTCGTCCAGCAGAGAGACCGTCCGGGCCGCGGCCCGGGCAGCCCGCAGACTCATCTGAACATCGTCACGCACCGTCTCGGACGCCATGGCAATCTCCTCAGTCGCGGTGGAAGACTTCGCCTTCGATGACCTTCCAGGGCAGTCCGTAACGGTTGAGGTCTTCCATGAAGGGATCGGGATCGAACTGCTCCATGTTGAAGACTCCCGTGCCGCGCCACTTGCCCGTGAGCATCATCTTCGCGCCGATCATGGCGGGGACGCCGGTGGTGTAGCTGATGGCCTGGGACTTCACCTCGCGGTAGCACTCCTGGTGGTCGCAGATGTTGTAGATGTAAACCGTCTTCGGCTTGCCGTCGAAGTCAAGTCCGCGCACCTGGCAGCCGATGCAGGTCTTGCCCTTGGTCACGGGGCCGAGGGTGGCCGGGTCGGGTAGAAGGGCTTTGAGGAACTGAATCGGCACGATGTCCTGGCCCTGGAAGCGAACCGGGTCGATGCGGGTCATGCCGACATTCTTCAGCACCTCGAGGTGCTTGAGATAGTTGTCGGAGAAGCTCATCCAGAAGCGGGCGCGTTCGAGGCCGGGAATATGGCGCGCGAGGGACTCGAGTTCCTCGTGATACATCAGGTACGTATTGAGCGTGCCGAGGCCCTCGGGCATCTCGAAAGGCTGACGGACGGAGAGGGGATCGGTCTCGATGAAGCCTTTGTCCTTCTCCCAGTAGCGGCCCTTGGCGGAGACCTCGCGGATGTTGATCTCGGGATTGAAGTTGGTGGCGAAGGGGTGGCCGTTGCTGCCCGCGTTGCAGTCGATGATGTCGATTTGACGGATTTCGGGGATGTAGTGCTTGCGGATGTAGGTGCAGAAGACGGAGCTGACGCCCGGATCGAACCCGGAACCGAGCAGCGCCATCAGGCCGGCCTCTTTGAAGCGGTCCTGGTAGGCCCACTGCCACTTGTACTCGAACTTCGCCGTGTCGAGCGGTTCGTAGTTGGCCGTGTCGAGGTAATCGCAGCCGGCCGCCAGGCAGGCGTCCATGATGTGCAGATCCTGATAGGGCAGGGCGATATTCATGACCAAGTCGGGACGGAACGCCTGAATGAGCTTCGTCAGTGCCGGCACATCGTCGGCATCGACCTGGGCCGTCTCGACGGGACGCGACAGCTGGGCCGCCAGCTCGTCGACGCGGGCCTTGGTACGGGACGCCAAGAGGATGTCGGTGAAGACCTCAGGGACCTGGGTGAGTTTGTGGGCCACAACGCTGCCGACGCCGCCGGCACCGATCATCAGAACGCGCATGTCTCTCTCCTTCAAAAGGGTTTCCCCGCCTCTTCGGCAGGGGATTCGGATACTCCGCCAATTATAGCGAAAAACGGGGCCGGCGTCTTGCCTTTGTCGCGTCAGGCCAGCTCCTTCGCAAGGGCCGTGAGGCCGACGGAGGCGGCCAGCTCCGATGCCCGTTTCCGGGCGGGGGCGACGTACGCCAGGAAGCGCGTCTGTCCCATGGAGGCCAGACGGCCGTAAGCGCCGATGGCCTGCGTCAGACGCTGGATGCCGGCGTAGGGCAGGCCCGCGCGGATCTTCGCCGCGTCCATGCCGGAGGCCTTCGCGTAAGCCAGGATGGCGGCCTCCCGCGCGGCGGGCGACCACGTCACGTACGGGTCATACAGGAAACTCGCCAGATCGTAGAGCGCCGGACCGCGGCGCATGCCCTGGAAATCGATGACCCACGGGCGCTTGCGGAACCACAGGATGTTCGAACTCTGGAAGTCCCGGTGGATGAGCACCGACGGGGCGGCCAAGAGCTTCTCGCGGACGGACCGCAGTTCGGCGCGGGCGGCCTCGGAGAAGGGCCGGACGTGGGTCATGTAAAGGCTGACCTCCCAATCGCAGAGGGCCTCATCGAAGGGCGCCTCGAGCGTCAGCCTGCCCGTATCGGCGCGATGGAAGGCCGCGAGCATCTCCATGACCTGACCCAATCGGACGCAATGCGGTTCGGCCGGCGCATGGTGGTCATGACCGCAGACGCAATGGCCATCTTCGCAGTCACAGTCATCCTCATGGCCGTGTCCGGCTGCGGCACGGACGAGGGAGAGCTCGGCCTCATCGTTGAAAGCGTCGACGAAGCGGTCCAGCGTGGCGTCGCCGAGGTCATCGAGAATCAGCAGCCCGGGCAGGTCGGCGAGAACGCTGGGAACGGGCACCCTGTTCTTCTTCAGGATCTTGGCGCAGGCGGCGTAGCGGGCATTCTCCGGGCGATTGGCCGACATATAGGCCACGGCGATGGCGGCGCGGCGGCCGTTGACCAAGCGCCAGAAGGTTCGTTTGCTGCCGCGTGCGCCCATCGGGATGACGGCTGTCTCGGTCGCCTCCCACCTGAGTGCCGTCAAGGCGCGGGTGACCTCGGGATCGGGCAGCTCGGCGGCCCGTTCGGCGTAGTGGGCGAGTTCGGGACGTTTCAGTGCGTCGCGGTGGAGGGCCAGATAGGTCTCCGGAGTGCCGACGTCGTTCCAGTAGGTCCCGTCTTCGGTAACGCCGCGGACGAACTTCCCTTCGCCCATAGCGGCCTCAAAGGCGTCGATGACGGAGCATGGCCCGTCGCCGGGCGGCAGGAACCTCAGCAGTTCGGGCGAGAGAATGCTGACGCCGGTGAAAGTGTAGGTGCGCTCGACGCCCGCGGTGGGGGAGTGCCAGCAGGTGATGCGGCCGGCATAGTCCATCTCGACGGTGCGCGGGCCGGCCTCTGGTTCAAGCCACGCCGCGGCGAAGTCGCCGGAGAGACGGAAGGCCTCTTCGATCGGTTCAGGATTGACCTCAAAGGCAATGTCGCCGTTGATCAGCCAGAAGGGGTTGCCTCTGAAGGATTCCGGCAGATTCCGCAGGCAGCCGCCCGTGCCGAGGATGTCGGGTTCGTGATGTTCGTGAATCGTGAGCGGCCCCCTGTAGGCGGCGATAAAGTCATGCATGGCCTCGGGAAGCCAGTGGGTATTGATGCAAACCTCACGGATGCCCCAGGTCTCCAGACGGCGCAGGGTGTGCGCCAGGAGGGGCGTATTCCAGATCGGCATGAGGGGTTTGGGGGTGCCGAGCGTCATGGGACGCAGGCGCGTGCCGAGACCGGCACCGAGAATAAAGGCATAGGGGATCATGGCGGAGGAGAACTCCTTCAGCGGCGATTGGGACGTTCGCGGAAGAGTCGGACGCCGGGGCAGACGTCGGCCAGGGCGCCCGGCTTGCGCAGCGTCACCCCGATGGCCAGAATCCGCGGATCGACGTCGAAGGCCGCGTCCAGGGCAAGCTGCGCGGCATGTTCGATCATGCGGCACTGCCCGTCAATCAGGGCGCGGCGGACGGCATCGACGACGGCGACATAGTTGACCGTGTCCTCCAGACTGTCGCTTTCGGCGGCGAGGGAGAGGTCGCAGGTCAGTTCGAAATCGAGGACGAGCTCCTGGGGCGTGACGCGTTCGTGGGGAAGGTCACCGATGATGCAGGTGACGCGGAGATTTTCAAGCAGCAGGGTATCCATGGGAGCCTCAGAGCGCAGCGGGAACGATGAGTGAGACGTACCAGTCTAGAAGCCTGGGGCCCCAGAAGAGCCAAATCAGGGCCGAGGCGCCCAGGTAGGGGCCGAAGGGAATGGCCGAGCAGAGCGCGGCCTTGCGCGAGAGCAGGAGGACCAGGCCGGCCACGGCGCCCAGCAGCGAGGCACAAATCAGAATGAAGACGCAGGCCTGCCACCCGAAGAGGGCGCCGAAAAGGCCCATCCACTTCACGTCGCCGAATCCCATCGCCTCCTTGCGGAAGACAAGACTGCCTATCAGGCCGATAATCCAGAGACCGGCGAAGCCGCCCACGAGGCCGACGGCCGAATCGATCAGACCCTGCGTCCAGACGGATTCGCCGTGCATGCCGGGAAAGAAGCCGCTGAGCGCGAGGGCGATCGGCATCGCGCCGAGGGAGAAGCGGTCAAGCAGGATGCCGTGGTCGATGTCGATGGCCGAATTGACCACAATCGTGGCGGCAAAGGCCCAGTAGACCGGGATCAGCAGCGGTTCCTGCAGGCGGACGAGACCGAAGATTGCGGGATTGCCCCACATCTGGAAGACCATCAGGAAGAGCATGGCCGTCAGCGTCTCGATAATCGGGTAACGGACGCTGATGGGGGCCTTGCAGTTGGCGCAGCGGCCGCGCAGAATCAGCCAGGAGAGAACCGGGACATTCAGATACCACGGAATCATCCTGCCGCAGGAGGGGCAGTGCGAACGCGGTTTGCCGATTGACTGCCCGATGGGGATGCGGTAAATGCAGACATTCAGGAAGCTGCCGATGACGGCGCCGAGGCAGACGACGAAGGCAATGGCCACGCGGGCCACAAAGACTGCCTGATCCTCGGGGAGGCCGATGAGCCATTCGTTCATGGGGAGACCCTTCCTGGCAGCCTCAGTGGGCGGCGGCGATGAGGCCTTCCTCGACGGCACGGCGCATGGCGGCGCGGTCGGGCTTCAGGCCGGTCCAGTATTCGAAGGAGAGGGCGCCCTGCTCGGCCAGCATGGCGGCGCCGTTGCAGCAGCGCACGCCGGCGCGCTGCGCTTCGGCCATGGTCGGCGTCACGGGATTGCCCGGGGGAATGACGATGTCGAAGAGCACCTGCCCCTCACGGAAGTCCGCCGTATGCGCCGCGGGGGTCGGCATGACGGCGAGACCGCTGGGGGAGCACTGCGCGACCAGGTCGGCCTCCTTCAGCGCCGCGTGGTCGGCCGCTTTGGCCGAGGCGGGCGAGACGGAGCGGATTTCGGCGGCCAGAGCTTCGGCACGGGCCGTGTCGATGTCGAGCAGCGCCAGGTCCGTCACGCCCGCGTGGGCCAGTGCGATCGCGATGGCCCGGCCCGCGCCGCCGCAGCCGATGACGGCCGCGCGGCGGCCGGCTGGGCGGAACCCAAGTTCGGACTCCGCCGCGGCCAGGAAGCCGGGCGCGTCGGTATTGTGGCCGTGCATCTTCCCGTCACGGAAGAGAACGGTATTGACGGCCCCGACGCGTTCGGCGATGGCGGTAAGGGTATCCATCATCGGCACGGCCAGCTGCTTGTGGGGAATGGTCAGGTTGACGCCCGTATAGCCCTTGTCGGCCAGGCGCTTCAGGGCGTCGCCGAGCTCCGCCGGCGGCACGTCGAGACGGATGTACTCCCCGTCATAACCGATGCTGCGGAAGCTGGCGGTGTGCATGACGGGCGAAAAACTGTGGCCGATGGGATGGCCGAGCACGGCAAAAAGGTTCATGGCGCGTGTCCGAATGGGGAATAGGGTGGGGAGGGCATAAAAAGAAGCGGCGCACCCGCTGACCGTGGGACGTGGGCGGCGGAGAGCCGCGGCGTCCGAAGGGTCCTGGGTGCGCCGGAGCGGACTCAGAACTGAGGCATCGCGATGGAACCGGAGCGGGAGATGTCCAGCACCTCGAAAGGATGCATCAGCGTGAGGAACTGGTCGACCTGCATCTGCGAGCCGACCATCTGAATGGTCAGCGCATCGGGCTGCACGCCCAGGACTTTGGCGCCGAAGAGCATGGCGACCTCGATGACCGGCGCACGGCCGGTGTTGCGGGTGCTGACTTTGAGCAGGAGCGCCTCGCGGTCGATGTGCGGCTTGGCGGTCACGTCTTCGACTTTGAAGACGTTGATCTGCTTGGCCAGCTGGGCGACGACCTGGGCAATGACGGCAGCGTCGCCGGGAATGACGATGGTCATCTTGGAAATCGATTCGTCATTGGTCGGGCCGACGTTGAGCGTCTCGATGTTGTAGCCGCGGCCGGTGATGTGGGCGACGATGCGCGCCAGCACGCCGGGACGGTTTTCGACGAGCACGGTGAGGATGTGTTTTTCCATGGTGCGGCGGTTCCTCAGTTCGGATTGGTCAGAATCATCTCGGAGAGCGACGCGCCCGGCGCCACCATCGGCAGCACATTCTCGTCCTCGGCGACGACGAATTCGATGACCCACGGTTCGGCATCGGCGAAAGCCTCGGTCATGACGCGCTCGGCCTCTTCGGCGGTGAAGACGCGGGCGGCTTTCAGGCCGTAGGCTTCGGCGACCCTGACGAAGTCGGGCAGGTAGACGTGCTCCTTGGGCGGGGCGATGTGTTCATTCTCGGGGCGCTTGTCCTGCGAGAGGATGGTCGCGGAGTGGCGGCCGCCGTAGAAGAGATCCTGCCACTGGCGGACCATGCCGAGATTGGAATTGTTGAGCACGAGGAACTTGACCGGCAGGCGGTGCTCCTTGGCCACGACGAGCTCCTGAATGTTCATCTGGAAGCCGCCGTCGCCGTTGACCGAGACCACGAGGGCGCCCGGGCAGCCGAGCTGCGCCCCGATGGCCCCCGGGACGCCGAAGCCCATGGTGCCCAGACCGCCGGAGGTCAGAAAGCCGCGCGGACGGGTGTGGCGGTAGTACTGCGCCGCCCACATCTGGTTCTGCCCGACGTCGGTGACGACGGTCGCGCGGCCCCGGGAGACACGGTCGACCAGCTCGATGACGGTCTGGGGCTGGAGCATGCCGTCCTCCCGCGGGCTGTAGGTCGCCGGCCCGCGTTCGCGCCAGAGCGAGATCTCCGAGAGCCAGGCGGAACGGTCGGTCTGGTGCAGCAGCGGCAGGAGCGCCTCAAGCGTCTGGCGGAGATCGCCGCAGACCGGAATGTGCGTGCCGACATTCTTGCCGATGGCGGAGGCGTCGACGTCAATGTGCGCAATCTTTGCCCCCGGCGCGAAGTCGGAGATGCGTCCGGTGACGCGGTCATCGAAGCGGGCGCCGGCGGCGATCACTAGGTCGGCCTGCTGGATGGCGTTGTTGGCCGCGTAGGAGCCGTGCATCCCCACCATCCAGAGCGAGAGCGGGCTCGTCTCCGGGAAGGCGCCCAGCCCCATCAGGGTCGTGCAGACGGGGATGCTGTAGGTCTCGGCAATCGAGCGGATCAGCGGGCAGCTGCCCGAGGAGACCGCGCCGCCGCCGATGTAGAGCACCGGGCGGTGAGACTTGTTGAGGGCGTCGGCCAGCGCTTCGACCTGTTCCGGCGGGGGCAGAATGGTCGGATGGTAGGCGCGGATGGCGACGTCGCGGACGTCGGGCTGCGCGGTGAGCTGCTGCTGGACGTTCTTGGGGATGTCGATCAGCACGGGGCCGGGCTTGCCGGTTGAGGCGATGAAAAAGGCCTCGGCGATGACGCGGGGCAGCTCGTCCACCGCGCGCACCAAAAAGTTGTGCTTGGTCACGCTGCGGGTAATGCCGGTGGTGTCGGCCTCCTGAAAGGCGTCGGTGCCGATCAACGACATCGAGACCTGACCGGAGATGACGACCAGCGGCACGCCGTCCATCATGGCGGTGGCCAGACCGGTGACGGCATTGGTCGCGCCGGGACCCGAGGTCACCAGCGCGCAGCCGACTTTGCCCGTGGCCCGGGCATAGCCATCGGCCATGTGAATGCCGCCCTGTTCGTGGCGGGGCAGCACGACGTGAATCGGAGAAGCGTAGAGTTTGTCGAAAATGTCGATCACGCAGCCGCCGGGATAGCCGAAGAGCACCTCGCAGCCGTTGTTGATCAAGCCGTCCACGACGCACTGGGCACCGCTGCGGCTATAGGTAGGGGTATGGGTCATGGAATTCCTTTCCAAACGGCCCGGAGCCCTCGCCCCGGGAGCAGGACAGAAGAGGTTAAGCGATCGGATAGCACCAGCCGTGCGTATCCGGGGCGCGGCCGAACTGAATGTCCTGCACGGCATCATGCAGCCTGAGCAGGTTGGGCCCGCAGGTATCCTTGGAACCGATCTCGATGACTTCGCCGTTGCGATGGATCTCGCAGACGGGCGTCACGACGACGGCCGTGCCGCAGGCGCCGATTTCGGCAAATTCCTTCAGCTCCTCGTAAGGCACGGTGCGGACTTCGACACGGTGTCCCAAGTCGGCAGCCAGCTGCTGCAGGGAGAGGTTGGTCACCGAGGGGAGCACCGAGGGAGACTTCACCGTGACGAAGGTGCCGTCGGGCTTGAACCCGAGGAAGTTGGAGGTCGCGAACTCTTCGACGTTGGTGTGGGTCTTGGCGTCCAGATAAAGCTCGACGGGGTAGCCCATGCTGTGGGCCTTCTCGTGGGCGTAGAGACTGGCGGCGTAGTTGCCGCCGACCTTGACGTCGCCCATGCCCAGCGGCGCCGCGCGGTCATAATCGTCAAAGACAATGGCGCGGACCGGGCGGATGCCGCCCTTGTAATAGTCGCCCATGGGCATGACCATCATCAGGAAGGTGTACTCATGCGCCGGCGCCACGCCGATTTGGGGCCCGGTGCCGATCAGCAGCGGACGGACGTACATCGCGCATCCCGTGCCGTACGGCGGCACATAGTCGAGATTGTCCTTTACGACGCGCTTCAGGGCGTCCAAAAACATTTCCGTCGGAATCGGAGGCATAACCGTCTTTACGGCCGTGCGCTGCATGCGCTCGGCATTGGCCTGCGGGCGGAAAGCGACGACGCGGCCGTCCTTCTGCCGGAAAACCTTCAGGCCCTCAAAACACTCCTGGCCGTAATGCAGGCAACCTGCGGCAACGCTCATGGTAATCGTGTCGTCCGTTACAAGCTCCCCCTTGTCCCAGGCGCCGTCTTTCCAGGTGTAACGGATATGGCTGCGGGTCTTCATGTACGCGAATCCGAGATTCGCCCAATCGATTGTGACCATTCTATTCTCTCTCTTTCTGGAGGCGGGCTATCGCCTCCGTCAATGCCGTATGAACGGTTTGGGCCCTCACGGCGGCCCGGTCTCCGGCAAAGCGGTGGACGGAGGCAGACACGGTGCCGCGAAAACAGAGCCCGATGCAGACGAGCCCGACCGGCTTGACCGGCGTCGCGCCTCCCGGCCCTGCAATGCCGGTCACGGCGATGCCGAGATCGGCGCCAAGCGCCCCGCATGCCCCGCGTGCCATCTGGCAGGCGCAGGCCGTGCTGACGGCGCCGTCGGTCTCCAGCGTGGCGGGGCTGACCCGGAGCAGCGCGGCCTTTATCCGATTCTGATAAGCAATGATGCCGCCCTCAAATACGTCGCTGGATCCGGGGACTGCGGTCAGCGCTGCGCCGATGAGGCCGCCGGTGCACGACTCTGCGGTCGCCACCCTCACGCCGAGGGTGCGGCACAGGCCTATCAGCGTTTCCGCCGGGGCGGTCTCAGTCCGGTCTTCGTCCATACGGAGGGCCTTTATAGCATAAACCCCGGCAAGCTTCAAACGGCGCCTCCCGCGGGTCTGGGGTTGAACTGTCCGGAATGTATTTGCGCGCGTGGAAAAGCGAAGCAGGAAAAGAAGAAGGGCCGGACAACGGGCCCCGCAGCCGGGTTTTCGTCATTCGGCCCGGATCGTCGGCATCTGTCCTTCGGTGCCGGAATAAGCCGGATGATGCTTCAAACGCATAAACTTCGGCAAATTATACGTAGTCGTACCTGAAAAAGGGCCCTTTTTCAGGTACGACTATAAAAGGCCGCCACATGTCGGTACAGGCCACTTTGACTGCATCACAAAGTTCCTTGTGACATTCCTTCATGTCT